>CAKNNA010000010.1 GCA_930989765.1 uncultured Clostridium sp.
CCAAGACTAAATTCTAGTTTTAAACAAAATCTAGAATTTACTTTTAAACTTAAATGAAAATTATTTTGTACTATTTAAGTATAGAGTAATTTTCTTTTTTGCGCTATAATTATCTTGACAAATTACAAATTAAAAAGGAGAATATTAAATAAATAATGTTCTCTATTTTTTATCTAAGCAAAAGCAAGAAGAAGGGAAGAGGGGACTACCTAATTTTCTAAAACAATAAAATAATTAAAAATAGACAGAACTGTAAAACAATTTTTAGAAAAAATATTCTAAATATAAAATCAAATGAAATAGTAAATTAAAAATAAACTAATTATAAAACAAAAATTATTATAATAAATTAAATTATAAAAATTTTGTGTAATGTTTAAATTATAAAATTTTTATAGCAAATATTAAAATTTCAAAAACGAACATTTGAAAATCATTTATAAAAAGTTAATTGGATTTACTAATATAATTAAAATTTATTAAACTTTAGAATCGCTTTAAAGACATTTATATTATAAACTTAGCAAGTTATATGTCCAAATTATATAAAATAGTACAACTGATATATGTATAATATGTAGAAATACTTAAAAATGCTATAAATCAATACCTTCAAAAAAGCCAAAAAAGTGCAAAAAAACGACGCACGAGAATCGATTTTAAGCCGTTTTTATTTTTTAGGTATATAGTTTGTTGTCCATAAAATAAGGCAAATATAGAGAAATAGGCACTTTGGAGATTTTTGAAAAATTTTCATACAATTTAATATATAAAAATAGAAAATATATAATAAGAAAAAATTATAGATATAAATTTAAAAATACAATAAGTAAAATAATTATAATAATGAAATATGACTGTTTTATATTTTTCTCCTACCTCTATTTGCACAAAACTTTGATAATACAAACCAAAAATTATACATATTTTTAAAACATGTATAATTTTTTTGATTTTTTATACATATTTATTGAAAATGTATAAAAAATGTGATATTTTATATATATGGAGGTAAAAGTATGAAATTGGAAATGTTACCATATAAAAATGTTAATTTAAAAACAAATAAAGTATTAGAACAATTAACTTTATCGTCAAGAGCATTAGCAGAATTAAAAGGATATTCAAATACAATTCCGAACATGCATATTTTAATCAATGCTGTAACTATTAATGAAGCCAAAGATAGTAGTGCTATTGAAAATATTGTTACAACTCATGATGACATTTATAAAGTACTAACAGAAAGTGGATATAAGGAAGAAAATGCAAAAGAAGTTGTAGATTATAGAAATGCTATTTGGCTTGGATATGAACAAATTAAAATAGATGGTTATATAAATACAAATACTATCATTAAAATTCAAGGAACTATTGAACATAATAATGCAGGAATTAGAAAATTACCCGGCACAGAATTAAAAAATTCAATTACAGGAGAAACAGTATATACTCCTCCTCAAAATGAACAGGAAATAAGAACTTATTTAAAAAATTTAGAAGATTTTATAAATAATAATGAAGATGGCATAGATCCATTAATAAAAGTTTGTCTAATACATTATCAATTTGAAAGTATTCATCCTTTTTATGATGGAAATGGAAGAACAGGAAGAATATTAAATATTCTATATCTTGTATTAAATAATTTATTAGATAGCCCAATTCTATACTTAAGTAAATATATAAATAAGACAAAACAAGAATATTATAAATTATTTAATGAGTTTAGAAACAATAATAATTTTGAAGATTGGATTTTATATATTTTAAAAGGTATTGAAATCACATCAAAAGAAACAATATCATTAATTGAAAAAATTCAAAATGAAATGAAAAGTTACAAAGAAGAATTTATAAGTAAATTACCTAAAATATACTCAAAAGAGCTATTAGAAAGTTTATTTTATGAAGTTTATACAAAAATATCATATATTGAGAAAGCATGCAATGTTACTAGAATTACTGCAACCTCATATTTAAATCAGTTAGAAGAAGTAGGACTTTTAGAGTCTGAAAAAATTGGCAGGGAACGATTATATAAAAATACTAGGTTGATAAAATTATTGTCTGAAAATTAAATATTATCTAGATAAATAGTAATTTATAGAGAAGATTAAGTAGTGAAAATAATAACAATATGTGAAAGTTTAAAATTTTGAAAAGATTAGAGGTAAAATGATGAAACAAATTGATTTTAATGAAACCAAATTAACCGATACTGAAATAGACAAAGTAGTAAGAAAAGTGAGAGCCATAGTAATTAATAATAAAACAAATCAAATGTTAGTGGTTCATTATGCTGGACTTTATATGCTTCCAGGAGGTTCAATTGATAATGGAGAAACTGAAGTAGAAGCATTAAGAAGAGAATTATTAGAAGAAGCCGGAATAGAAGTAGAAGCTCAACAAACGGTACCATATTTACTGATTAATAGTTATGATAGAAATTATTTTGATAGAAAAAGTGGAAATATAAATAGATTAACACAAACTACTTTCTTTGTAGTTAGCACAGAGCAAGATATAGATGAAACTAAAAAAAAGCTTACAGAAAGCGAAAAAGAAAAAAATCATACTATAAAATATATGAACTTATCTGTTGCTAGATATTTAATTGAAACCAATCCAACAGACAATCCAAAGAGAAAACAATTTGATAGAGAAATATTAACTGCATTCAATGAATATGCTCGAATGAAAAAAATAGATAAAAAAGAATTGGAAAAATAAAAAAAGTAGGCTAATTACAAGTTACTTTTGAATTTCAAAATATAAGGGAGTAGGGGAATAGTATATTTTTAGAAAGTAATATATTCTTATATATTTAAAATTAAATTGAAGAACATAAAAATTAAAAGTAAAATTATCTGAAGTATTTTATAAATAAATTTTAGAGAATAAATTTAAGAAAAATATAAAACATAAAATATAAATTAATAATTTTAAAAATTCAAAATAATAAAATTTATAATTAAAAATTAATTAAGCTTTAAAAATTTTGTGCAAAGTTTTATTTATAAAAATTGATATTTTAAAAACGAACAAAAAATTTTAATTTAATTATTAAAATAAATATAATTTAAAATTATTTTCTAATTAGATATAACGTTTTATACTAATATAATTAACATATAGAAATAATTTATATATGTAAAGCATTAAAATCGTTTTTAAGTCATTTTAATATTTAATTAAACAAGTTAATGTTCTAATTATAAAGTTCATTAAATAAAATCTAATAAATATAATACAAAACTTATGCAAATGCTTAAAATTAAGCATCTTTTTAAAGTGCTAAAAAATGGCTAAAAATACGACGCACGAGAATCGTTTTAAAGCCGTTTTTATTTTTTTTACATATAGTTTGTTGTCTAAAAAATAGGCAAAATATTGAAATATAAGGATTTATAAATTTTTTGAAAAATAATCTGAACTTATATAAATTTTTTATAAATTATGTGGTTACAATAATGAAAAAAAATCCAACCAAGAATAATATAAAAATTTGAAGCTCCAGAATCGATTTTAAGGAGTTTTTATTAAAATGTAGTATAAGTTATTGTTTAAAAAATAAGCTATAATTGGCTTATATCAAGGAATAGCAGATTTTGATAGGTAGGTACTTAAAACAAGTACTTTACTTTTGAGCCCTATACTTAATTGCGCAAAACTTTGATTTTGTGCAAAGTTATATATTTATATTTCTGGGGTATCTTCTACCCCTCTACTTTATAATTTTTTCTTAATATTTTAATAAAATATCATCTAAAACAATTAACTTTGTATTAGTTGAAAAAAAATACTTGTAAGATATTATTATGTATTGAACTAGAAGATAATTTTATAAATAAATTATTTTCAGAACTTAATATAAATTTTCTAAGATATCCTGTATATAAAGTATATTATAAAGATGTTTTAAAAAAGTGCATAGAAGAAAAAATTAATACAACTAATGAAACTAAAAATAAAATAGTAGCAACATAGTATAATTAAAAATAACAAAAAAATAATGTTACCATTAATATTTGTAACATTATTTTTTATCTCTATATTTAATATTATTTAAATTTATACAAAAATTCATCAATACTATTTATAAATTCAACATTATTTTTTGTTTCTGTCATGAATTTGATAAATTGTTCTGTAACATCGGCTACTGGCATAGAATTTAAGGCTTTTCTTAGTGCATATACAGTATCTCTTTCTTTTGGAGTTAGTAGTAAGTCTTCTCTCCTTGTTCCAGATTTGTTAATATCAATTGCAGGGAATATTCTTTTTTCAGATAGTTTTCTATCAAGATGTACTTCCATATTACCAGTACCTTTAAATTCTTCGAAAATAACATCATCCATTCTGCTACCTGTTTCTACTAATGCAGTTGCTAAAATAGTTAAGCTTCCTCCATCTTCAATATTTCTTGCTGCTCCAAAGAATTTTTTTGGTTTATGAAGTGCTGCTGGGTCTATACCACCTGATAATGTTCTTCCTGATGAAGGTATAACTAAATTGTAAGCTCGAGTTAATCTTGTGATACTATCTAATAATATAACAACATCTTTATCTTGTTCAACAAGTCTTTTTGCTCTTTCTAATACCATTTCTGCAACTTTTACATGGTGTTCTGGTAATTCATCAAATGTTGAATGTATAACTTGACCTTGTATTGAACGTTTCATATCTGTTACTTCTTCTGGTCTTTCATCTATTAATAGGACAATTAATTCTACCTCTGGATTATTTGTAGTTATGCTATTTGCTACTTTTTTTAATAGTGTTGTTTTACCAACTTTTGGTTGTGCAACAATCATTCCTCTTTGGCCTTTACCTATTGGTGATATTAAGTCTATTATTCTCATTGAGTATTCATTTGAAGTTGTTTCTAATTTTAATCTTTCATTTGGAAATATAGGAATTAATTCATCAAAATGCTTTCTTTTCATTGCTTTTTCTGGATGTTCTCCATTAACTTCTCCGACAAATATTAATGAAGGAAATTTTTCGCCTTCACGATAACGTGAAATACCTTTTATCATGTCGCCTGTATCTAGCTTAAATCTTCTAATTTGTACCATAGAAACATATACATCTTTAGGTGTTGATAAAAAGTTTTCGCCTCTTAAAAAGCCGTAACCATCTGGCAATATATCTAATATTCCTTCTACGATTTCATCTCCGTCATTTGTTAATTTGTAATCAACTATTGGCTCTCCATTTTCATTATATTGGGAATTAGAAGTTTTTTGCTCTTCTTCTTTTTTGTTCGAATCTTCCTTATTTTCTGTACTTATATTGGATTGTGTGCTATTGTTATTACTATCTTCTTTGGTATCAATTATTTGGTTTAATATATTAATGAGTTCTTCTTTTTTTAATTTTGATATGTTTTTTATATTATAATTTTTAGCAAGAGCTTTTAACTCAAGCATTGTTTTGTCTTCTAATTTTGGCATAAAAACCTCCCTTATTATTACTTTATTTTTTATTATTTGGAAATTTATCGAACAAAAATGATTTTGATGATATTATTATATCATATATATTCAATTTTGTAACCAATTTTTGGCAAATTTTATTAGAATAATTCTTCTTTAAACAAGTTTTATGGAAATGAAATTGTAATTATATAAGTTTTTAGTTTTATGAGAGTTAACTGATAGTTAGATTTAAGGATTTTTTTAGAAATTTAAGAAAAATTTTTGCTTTAAAATTTATAATCTAAAAAGATTAAAATAAAAAATTTATATAATTTCCTATTTTAATCTTTTTAGATTATATTACATACCTGTATCCATATATACTTTTTCATTTGGTAAATACATATCTAGTTTTTCTCGTGCTTGGTCTTCTATAAATTCTTCAGAGTTAATGCTTTCTTGCTTTTTAGCTAGCTCTTCTTTATATTCTTTTTGCTCTTCTATTTGTGTAGCAAGTTTTTGACTGCTTGCTGAATATTGGTTTAGTGTATATTGTTGCTTTACAATTGTTATTATTGCATATATTAATATTAATAATATTAGTATGATTCTTAAAATTTTTTTCTTATTTTTCATCTGTAATCTCTCCATCCTAAAACTATATAATATATTTTTCTACTTTTTTTTCAAAATTCCTTCTTTTTATCAAAAAAATATTAAAAAAATCCTTCTTTTTTTCTAAAATTTAATTTATTCTTAGATTTTTATTGTATTTTTTGTATTTTTTAATTATATTTTGATATTTTTGCTTTTTGTTATTCTTATTTTTTCTTTTGTATTTTTACCTTTTATATTTTTTGGTAATATTTTACCAAATGTTTTTCTAATATTTACTATAATAAAGTGTACAGGTTTTAATATATTTTTTTTAATGAATTTTAAAATAGCAGTTATTGGGAATATTATAATGGAAAATATTTTTAATACAATTTTCTTTACAAATAACAAAATCGTTACATTTATCTTTATTACATATGAGCTAAGATAAAGTAAATATAAGATACTGCCTATTAATATTGCAATAAACATAAAAAATCTAATTTCTCCATTATTAAAGGTAAAAATAGAATAAATAATTATTAATCCTGTAAGTATCCAAAACAATATATCTTCAGTATATGTTACTATATCAGAGGTCTTAAAACTTTTTCTTAAAATTCGAAAAATATCGAATAAAAAAGCTATAATTATTCCATTGAGTAAAAAAATTATAAAAAGTATAGCTTGGTTTTCAATCATTATTTATCCCCCATACTATTTAAAAATTTTACTAATTATACCACTTTTAGTTTTTTCTTGTTCTTTATCACTATAAGCTAAATAATTTATTTCACCTTCTACTATTACTTCTGAAGTATCTATGCTCAGTTTATTAATTCTTAAATTTTCTCCCTTTATAGTTAATAATCCAAGTTCTGTATCTACCATAACTATCTGGTCATCAAAACTTAAAACATCATTTACCCCAGATATACTAAGTTTTCCCCTATTTTCTAATATAATATTTTGTATAACCCCAGTATTTGCATTTTGTATTTTTCTTTCATCAATTGTCATTATCTTTTCCTCCCAATTTTATATGTTTATATTTATATATATTCAATGGTTGTCTTTTTTAGAACTTTGTTTTGAATTTTCTAATAGATGTAGTATTGTAAAAACTTTTTAATTAAAAAAATTCATGAAGTATGTTACAATACTTCATGAATTTTTTCCAAAATATTATCATCTACTATATTTTTAAATACAATCACAATTTTATTTTCAGATACATTAAATTCTAAAATTTCTAGCTTATTTTCTGATATGATGTTAAGTACTTCTTTAATTTTGTCTATGTTTCTAATGATTCCATTTCCAATAATTGCAATTCTTGATAAATCTTTTTTTACTATACTTTTTATAGTATTTTCTTCTATTATATCTGATATTATAGTACCTGGTTTATTATTAAATGTAGATTTTGTAATAATTGGTATTTTGAATTTTTCTCCTATTTCTACACATCTATTGTGAAGAACTTTTGCTCCTTCATTTGAAATTTCTAGCATTTCATTATATGAAAGTGCTGGTATTTTTTTTGCACTTTCTAGTTTATTTGGGTCTGTTGTGTATACTCCATCTACATCTGAAAAGATATAACAGTCTTTTGCATTTAAGGCTGCTGCTATTGCAACTGCTGTTGTATCTGATCCTCCTCTTCCAAGTGTTGTAATATCCATATTCTCATTTATTCCTTGAAAACCTGCGATTATAACGATTTTCTTTAATTTTAGCTCATGTATAATTCTTTCTGTATCTATTTGTTTTATTATAGCATTTTGATTTGTATTATTAGTATAAATTCCTGCTTGCCAACCCGTTAATGATATTGCACTATAACCTAAGTCATTTAGCAATATACTTAATTTTGCTGCTGATATTTGCTCTCCTGCACTTAGTAGTGCGTCTAATTCTCTATTTTCTGCACATTTTGATAATTCTTTTGCTTCATTTATTAATGTGTCTGTTGTTTTTCCTTGTGCTGATAATATAACTACTATATCATTTCCTTTCTCATATAAATTGATTATTTTGTTTGCAACAATTTTTAAACTTTCATTATTTGCAACTGAGCTTCCTCCGAATTTTAATACTATTATGTTCATTGTTATTCCTTCTTTTATTTTATAATTTTAATCCTGTTGCAATTGAAACAAGGATTAAATTAGGTCAAAAAGATTTTAAAATCCATTAGCCTATATATTATTATATGTTATGTCTATTTAAAAAGATACTTCTTAAGCTATTGCATTGAATACATAACTTATAATTTTTTTATGTTTATTCTTTAATTAATTTTAATTCTTAACTTACTAATTTTTTTAAGAAATGTTACTTTTCAAATAACTTTCTATAAATCCATCTATTTCTCCATCCATAACACTTTGAACGTTACCTACTTCGTAATTTGTTCTATTATCTTTTACTAATGTATATGGGCAAAATACATATGAGCGTATTTGGCTTCCCCATGCTATGTCTTTTTGTTCTCCTTTAATATCTTCAATTTTTTCCTTTTGCTCTTTTTCTTTTAAGTCTAATAATTTAGATTTAAGCATCTTCATAGCAGTCTCACGATTTTGAATTTGTGAACGTTCAGATTGACATGCAACTACTGTATTTGTTGGTATATGTGTTATTCTTATAGCTGATGAGGTTTTATTTATATGCTGCCCTCCTGCACCAGATGCTCTATATGTGTCTATTCTTAGGTCATCTGGATTTATTTCAATTTCAATGTCTTCTGTTATTTCTGGCATTACTTCTACTGATGCAAATGAAGTGTGTCTTCTTCCTCCACTATCAAATGGTGAAATTCTAACTAATCTATGTATGCCTTTTTCTCCTCTTAAAAAGCCATATGCGTTTTCTCCTACTACTTCAAATGTAACACTTTTTATTCCTGCCTCTTCTCCTTCTAAGTAATCTAGTTCTTTTACTTCATAATTATTTTTTGTTGCCCATCTGGTATACATCCTATAAAGCATTTCTGCCCAGTCTTGAGATTCTGTTCCTCCTGCTCCTGGATGTATTGAAATAATTGCATTGTTTGCATCATATTTTCCTGTTAATAATGTATTTAATTCTAATTTTTCTATTTCTTTTTCTATATTTTTAGTATTCTTTATTATGTCTTTTGCTATTTCTTCATCAAATTCTGTTTTTAGTAAATTTGATAGTTCAATTAAGTTTTTAAGTTCTTCTTTTATTTTATAAAAATTAGAGTATTTGCTTTTTAGATGTTTTAGTTTTGAGAATATCGTTTTTGAGTTTTCTGTATTTTCCCAAAAATTAGGCTTTGTAGTTTCTTGTTCTAAATTTTCTATTTCCTGTTTTAACTTTTCTATGTCAAAGAGATTCACCCAAACTTTTTACCTTGCTATCTAATTTTAATAGTTCTTTCGTATTTTCTTCTAAATCTAACATATAATCACTCTCCTTTAATATGTATTATAATAACATATTAATCGTTATTTGGCAATAATTTCGTTCTTCTTCATAATAAAAGAGGGGGTTAACCCTCTTTTATTTGCTCTTTTTCTAGAGCTGTTAGGAAATCAAATAATAATTCTCTAACTTTGTTTTCTTGTGGGACTTTAAATATTTTGCCTTTAACAACAAGTTCTTGAATTTTTTCTTCAATTAACACTTTGTCTACGGCTTTGACTACGGCTGAAATTGGTATTGTATCTATATTCCATAATTCATATGAATCATCTTCATAGATACGAATACAAACTCCATAGTTATAATATGGACATATTTTGATTGATTTTACTCCTTCTTCAAAAGCTTCTTTCCGGATTGTAAATGCCATATTAATTGCCCCTTTCTAATTTTTATATAATATATATAACATATATAGCTTGATTTTGCAATATGTATTGGAATCTTTTATTTTTTGTAAAATGTTCTGAATGCAGGTGTTATGCGTTCTTTCCACAACAATTCTTATATTTCTTCCCACTTCCACATGGACATGGATCATTTCTACCAACTTTAGGTCCTTCATTTACAACTGTTCTATTTTCATTAACAGTAATTTTTTTACCTCCATCAACACTATTTATTGCTTCTAATGCTGCACCTGTGATTTTTGCTGTTTCCTGACGTCTTACTTCTCCTTGTTTTCTTATATTCATAAGAATTTTTACAACATCTAATTTAATGTTTGCAGTCATTTCTTCGAACATGTCCATTCCTTCCATTCTGTATTTTACAACAGGATCTTGTTGTCCATATGCACGAAGTCCGATTCCGTTTTTTAGTTCATCCATACTATCTATATGATTCATCCATTTTTCGTCAACAACTTTTAAAAGTACAACTCTTTCTAATTCTCTCATTTGGTCTTCGCCAATTTCTTGTTCTTTTTCTGTATATTTTTCGTGTGCTAATTTTTCTAATTCTTCTGTTACAGCATTTATATCATCTTTATGCTCTTTTAAAAATTGTGACATATCAATTCCAAATGTATTTATTATTTCTGTATGTAGTGATTCTATATTTAAAGTATTTTGTTCTTCTCCTTCTATAAACATTCCAACTGTTTCTTCTGCAACGGAATTTATCATGTTTTTAATATTTTCACTCATATTTTCGCCATCTAAAACTTGTCTTCTTTGTTTATAGATAATCTCTCTTTGTACATTCATTACATCATCGTATTTTAATACATTTTTACGAATACTAAAGTTTCTTCCTTCAACTTTCTTTTGAGCGTTTTCAACTGCTTTTGATATCATTTTTGATTCTATAGGTATATTTTCATCTGCACCTATTGTATTATAAACTTTTGTTATAGCATCTCCACCAAATATTTTCATTAAGTCATCATCTAATCCAATATAAAATTTTGATTCTCCGACATCACCTTGACGTCCACTACGTCCTCTTAACTGATTGTCTATTCTTCTTGATTCATGTCTTTCTGTTCCTATTATTTTTAGACCTCCAGCTTCGATTACTTTTTTCTTCTCTTCTTTTATTTCTTCTTCATATTTTTTAGTAAGTTCTTTAAATTGTTCTCTTGCTCTTAATATTTCTTGGTCGTCTGTTTCATAGTATGTATTTGATTCTTCTATTAGATTTTCCGGTACTCTTTTTTTCTTCATTTCTTCTTTGGCTAGATATTCACTGTTTCCTCCAAGCATAATGTCAGTACCACGTCCTGCCATATTTGTTGCAATTGTTACTGCTCCGTATTTTCCTGCTTGTGCAATTATCATAGCTTCTTTCTCATGTGATTTTGCATTTAATACTTCATGAGGTATTCTTTCTTTTTGTAGTAATTTACTTAGTTTTTCTGATTTTTCTATTGAAACTGTACCAATTAGTATTGGTTGACCTTTTTTATGGCTTTCTTTAATATCTTCTACAACAGCTCTATATTTTGCATCTTCATTTTTATATATTACATCATTTTGGTCTTTACGTATCATTGGTTTATTGGTTGGTATACTTACTACATCTAAATTGTATATTTCTTCGAATTCTGCTTCTTCTGTCATTGCTGTACCTGTCATTCCTGATAATTTGTCATACATTCTAAAATAGTTTTGGAATGTAATTGTTGCAAGTGTTTTTGATTCATCAGCAATTTTAACATGTTCTTTTGCTTCTATTGCTTGGTGAAGACCATTGTTATATCTTCTTCCATACATTATACGTCCTGTGAATTCATCTACAATTAATACTTCTCCATCTTTTACTATATAATCTGTATCTTTTTTCATTACTCCATGTGCACGCAATGCTTGGTTAACATGGTGAACTAGTGTAGAATTTTCTAAATCATTAAAATTATCTAAATGGAAGAATTCTTCTGCTTTTTTAATTCCTTTTTGTGTAAGTGATGCTGATTTTGCTTTTAAGTCTACTATATAGTCATAATTTTCATTATCTTCTGCTTGTTCAAAGTTTTTTACATCTTCTTCTATTATAACTTTTGGCTCTAATTTTTTTACAAAGTCATTTGCTTTTTTGTATAAATCAGATGATTCATTTGCACGCCCTGATATAATTAATGGTGTACGAGCTTCATCTATTAATATACTGTCTATTTCGTCTACTATTGCATAATGTAATCCTCTTTGTACTAATTGATTTTTGTATATTACCATATTATCTCTTAAGTAATCAAAACCAAATTCGTTATTTGTACCATATGTTATGTCTGCAGCATATGCTTTTTTCTTTTGCTCTGGCTCCATTCCAGCAATTACTAATCCAACACTTAAGCCTAGAAATTTATAAAGTTTTCCCATCCATTCACTATCTCTTTTGGCTAAGTAATCATTTACTGTTATTACATGTACACCTTTTCCTTCTAGTGCATTTAAATATACTGGTAATGTTGCAACTAATGTTTTTCCTTCACCTGTTTTCATTTCTGCAATTCTTCCTTGATGTAAGATAATTCCACCGATTAATTGTACATCAAAGTGTCTCATTCCTAGGGCTCTTTTTGATGCTTCTCTTACAACTGCAAATGCTTCTGGTAAAATATCATCTAATGTTTCACCATTTGCTAATCTTTTTTTGAAATAGTCTGTTTTTTCTCTTAATTCGTGATCACTTAATTTTGAAATTTCTTCTTCCATGCCATTTATTTTATCTACTATTGGCATTATTCTTTTTACTTCTTTTTCACTATATGATTTAAAAATCTTTTTCATTATGCCCATTTTAAATCTATTCCTCCTAAGTTATATTTTACTTTGTAACTATATCACTAAAATGTTTTTTTATCAAGTATTTTTGAGTATATTTTTTACCAGATATAAAAATATATTATATAGTTATATTTTTTAATTTACTTCATAAATTGTAATAAATTAGTTTTAAAAATATTTATTTAAAAAGAAGTTTTAATTTTTTGTATTTACATCATGAATATCTTCTAACAAAGAAAGGAATGAAATTTTTATGTTTGTATATAATTTTAAAATAAATGGAAGCAAAGTGTTTAGAACATTTTTTATTGTTGTTATACTTTTAATAATTTGTATATTGGGTGTAGTTGTTTTTAGAATATTTACAGGGGCACATAATGCATCTTCTTGTCTTCCTCAAAATGATGTTGCAGAAATTTCTGCTAAGAATTATACAAATGTTTTAAAAACTGTACATGAAAATATTGATAATTATGTTGGAATGAAAATAAAATTTACAGGATATGTTTATCGTGTTTCTGATTTGAATGAAAATCAATTTGTTTTAGCAAGAGATATGATTATTTCTTCAGATTCTCGGGGTTTTAGTAGTTGGTTTTTTAAGTGAATATGAAAAAGCTAAAGAGTTTACTAATAATACTTGGGTAACTGTTGTTGGTGAAATTCAAAAGGGTAATTATCATGGTGATATGCCTGTACTTAAAGTTATTGATATTGCTAAATGTGAAAAGCCTTCTGAGGAATATGTGTATCCTCCTGATGAGACTTATATTCCTACAAGTGGAGTTTTATAAAAATTTTAAAATATAAAAATGATTGAGGAGTTAACACCTCAATCATTTTCTAACCGTTGTAATTTTTTAGAAGCTAATGCCAATTCTGTAGCTTGTGCTACGGCTGCTCTTCTGGAATTGTTTGTTCCTAAAAGGTCTTCTATTGTGTTGATTCCTTTTCCTATGAGATATTTATCTAAAGTTTCTTTTTTGATAGTTTCAATATCTTCTGAAGGAATCATCCATCCTGAACTTTTTCCCCAAAGTAAGTTTCTGGATTTTGATTCATAAATGCATACAACCTGTACATTAAAGTATTGACTAAATGCTTTTTCTATACCTGCTTCACAGCTAACATAGAAGTCCATGTTCGGTAGCTCTAGTCTAATACCCTGAATCCGGTTAAAAGCTCCTATATATGTTTCTTCTCCAAACGGCTGATTTGGTACTCCTGATTCAGAAGATTTAGAAACAAACTCTATTTCTGTATCAAAAAACCGGCACATTGCTTCTTTAATCCCAGCGATTTTCTGCGCTGAACTAGTTGCAATTGCAACTTTCATCATGTTTTTATCCTCCTTCTTAAAAAAACACTTTGGTTACATATTAATTATACTATATTTTTAGTGTTTTTTCAAGAATACTAATTGTTTATGACCCATCATAAGGCTCTCCCCAATCATGTGAAAGATCTTTATAAGGTATAAATTCGGCATCTTCTTTTTTGAATTCTTCTTCGTCAAATGTACGTAATATCATTGTATCTACATCAAGTATGTATTCTTGGTTATTAGCATTTAAAACTAAACATCTTATATATCTTGTGGCTTTATTGTCTTTTCCTTCTATTTTTTTCCATACTTTTTTTCTTGATTCTGGACCTAATTTTATATCTATTATTTCTTTCATATATTCATATATTCCTTGTGAATCAATGTTGTATTTTTCTTTTAATATTTCTATTGCGTTTTTTAGAAAGGTTACATTTTCAGGCTCTTGCGTTTGCTGAGAAGTTTGATTTTCTATATTTTGACTCAATGTATTATTATCAATTTCATTTTCGATTTTTTTGATGGCATCATTGCTTCTATTTTCATTAAATTTATCAAGTGCACTAGCAAATTTTCTATCCTTATCATCTAAAATTACAATTCCTTGTGCAGTTAAATCTGCTTTTATTCTTGTAAGATCTTTTATATTATTAAAATTATCTGAATCCAAAGTGATACTATATTCATTGCAAGTAAGCCCAACAAAGTAGTGTGTATTACCTTTATCCCAAAGAATACAAATATTTACATCATCTCTATCTTTAAATAATTCTATAAGAGCTTTTGCAAGATATCTAGATACTTCATAACAAACTCTTCTATTATGTTCTTCTCTATTTTTTTCCCAATTCTCATCGATGTCTCTTCCATACCAATCAGGTAAGTCATATGATTCATCATCTATTTTTTGTATATAAGAAATTAAATTGTCATCATAAATATAATTTTTACACAATTGTTCAAATATTGATAAAATTTTATCTTCATTGTTTAATTGACTGTTTTTTGCTATTTCGTTTACTAATTTTTGAAAATTTGCAGGTAGTTTCCATTCTGATTTATCATATTCTATATTTCCATTTAACTCTTCTATGTCATCTTGTTTTTCTTCTGGATTTAATACTATTATATGTTTTCTTCTAAAATGTAAACTTACTAAATCATTTAAATTAATAAGTTTTGTTTTATCTAAACTCATCTTTTTTCCCCCATACTAAATTTTATTTTGTATAATTATCCTCCATAATAAGGATATAAATTTTCTTGTGGATCAAATATAAAAATTTTCTTGTCTAATTTTTCCTTGTTTGTTGTATTTAATGTTTGATCAACACTATCAAGTAAATATGTTTTATCATCATAGTTAAATACTAAACATCTTACATATCTTTTTTCACTAGCACCTTTTATTTCTTTCCAGATTTTTTCTATTTCAATTTCTTCATTTTCAATAATTGCTCTCATATATTCAAGAAATCCTTGTGAATCAATATTATAAGATTTTAATATGTCTACAACATTACTAAAATATTTGATTGTGTCTTTTCCTTTTAATTTTTCTTTTACTTCTTCAACTTCTGTTAAATCATTTAATCTATCTTTGTTGAATTTTTCAAGAGCCTTTTGAAATTTTCCAGATTTATCTCTTAATATTTTTATTCCATTTATTGTTAAACCAAGTTTTAATCTTGTAAGGTCTTTTATTTTGTTAAAATCATCTAAATCTAAAATAATACTATAATCATCACCAGTTAAACCTACAACATAATGTGTATTTTCTTTGTCTCCAAGCATAAATGCTTCAAGATTAGTTTTTTCTTCTATCAACTCATTTATTGCTTTGGCATAAAATCTAGCAAATTCATAGCATACTCTTCTATTATGTTTTTTTCTGTTTTCTTTCCATTTTTCATCAATTATTCTTCCATACCAATCTACTGCAATATATTTTATATTGTTTATATCACTTGTGTCCCTTTTAAAGAAATATAATACATTATCATCATATATATAGTTTAAGCATATAAATTTATAGATACTTAGAATTTTTTCTTCAAGACTTAATGTATTTTCTTTTAGTAGCTTGTCTACTAAATTTTGAAGAGGTTTTTCTACTTCCCATTTAACTGGATCATATTCAATCCAATCTTCTGTTAGTTTTCTTCCTGGTTCTAATATGATTTTATAATTGCCTTCTAATTCTTGGTTTACTTCGTTATAAAAGTTTTTAATATATTCATCTTTCATTTAAAATTCCCTCCATTACTTTTTTATTAAATATGAAAATAGGCTTTATTTTGAGTATACATAAATCTAATTTCTTTTTTTAAATAAATCTTCAGGATTATATTTATTGTATTTAACAACAAGATTATCATCATTTATATTTAATTTTCCTTTATTTAATAAGTCATAAAACATGTTTGGGGAAATAAGTTTTTTATAGACAGATTCTAAATTTTCTTGTCTTACTCCAACATTTTGTAAAATTTTATAGGCTTCTAATTTATCAATTTTAAAGAAAATTGTTTCATCTTCTAAAATTTTCTTGATCTTTAAATTTTCTTCATAATTACTATTTTTGTCTTTTAATAATTTTAACATTGCTTCATTCATGACAACAATAACTTTAAACTCATCCATTTTTGTTATTCCTCCTCTTAATATACTTAATATTTATTTTATTGTATCTCAAATATAATTATATATAAATAAAATATTAAATAGTATTATTTTAAGCTATCAATAAACAAATAATATTTGAAAAATTTAGATTCTAAAGACCTATATTTTATAATTTTATTTACAAATTTAATATCGTTTATTTGATTTTTTATTAATAAATGTGAAATAATTATATGATTTGTAATATTTATATTAATTTAAATTTATTATATTTTACTTTTTAAATTTGATAATTTATAATAAATTTTTATTTTTGAGAATTCAAATCTATTGATATTATATATCATTTTATTACATAAGTCAATTTTTGTATATAGATGTGTGAATGCTTTTTACCTTTACTTTTGTAAATATTTATGATAAAATACTGTATATTTATATTTGGAGGTAAAAAAAGTGAAAAACAATGAACTAATCCTTATCCTAGATTTCGGTGGACAATACAATCAATTAATCGCAAGACGTGTAAGAGAATGTAATGTTTATTCAGAAGTTGTTCCTTACAATATTTCATTAGAAAAAATTAAAGAAAAAAATCCAAAAGGAATTATTTTTACAGGAGGTCCAGCAAGTGTATATGGTGAAGATTCTCCTAGATGTACTGAAGGAATTTTTGATTTAGGTATACCAGTACTTGGAATTTGCTATGGTATGCAACTTATGACATACACTCTTCGGTGGAAAAGTGCAAAGAGCAGAAACAAGAGAATATGGTACAACAAAAGTAGAAATTGATAACACCTCTTCCCTATTTCAAGGTTTTGAAAAGCAAAATGATTTTTTAATGAGTCATACTGATTTTGTATCAGAAGTTCCAGAAGGTTTTAAAAATATTGGAAAAACAATGCATTGCCCAAATGCTGCAATTGAAAATCCTGAAAAAAATTTATATGGTATACAATTCCATCCAGAAGTTAATTTGTCTGTAAATGGAACTAAAGTTATTCATAATTTCTTATTCAATATTTGTAAGTGTTCTGGAGATTGGCAAATTTCTTCATTTGTAGAAGATAGTATAAAAATTTTAAAAGAAAAAATAGGAGATAAAAAAGCTTTATGTGCTCTATCTGGTGGTGTTGATTCATCTGTTGCTGCTGTTTTATTGCATAAGGCAATTGGTAAAAATTTAACTTGTATTTTTGTTGACCATGGATTACTTCGTAAAAATGAAGGTGACGAAGTTGAAGAAGTGTTTAGAAATCAATTTGATATAAATCTTATTAGAGTAAATGCAAAAGATAGATTTTTAAATAAGCTTGCAGGTGTTACAGATCCAGAAAGAAAAAGAAAAATAATTGGTGAAGAATTTATTAGAGTTTTTGAAGAAGAAGCACAGAAAATTGGAACAGTTGATTTTTTAGTTCAAGGAACGATTTATCCTGATGTTATTGAAAGTGGATTAGGTAAAAGTTCTGTTATAAAAAGTCATCATAATGTTGGTGGACTTCCAGATTATGTTGATTTTAAAGAAATAGTTGAGCCCCTAAGAAACTTATTTAAAGATGAAGTAAGAAAAACTGGTCTAGAACTTGGCATACCAGAAAACTTAGTATATAGACAACCATTCCCTGGTCCTGGTCTTGCAATAAGAATAATTGGTGATATAACAGATGATAAACTTGAAATTTTAAAAGAAGCAGATAGTATATTTAGAGAAGAAATTGCAAACTCTAATTTGCATAAATCAATAAATCAATATTTTGCAGTTTTAACAAATTTAAAATCTGTTGGAGTTATGGGAGATGAAAGAACATATGATTATACAATAGCATTAAGAGCTGTAGAAACAACTGATTTTATGACTGGTGTTTGGAGCAGGATTCCATATAATGTTTTAGAAAAAGTTTCTTCAAGAATTGTAAATGAAGTAAAACATGTAAATAGAGTAGTTTATGATATTACCTCTAAACCACCAGCAACTATTGAGTGGGAATAACTTTTTTAAATAAAGTAATTTTAATTATAGTTATTATATATATTTTTTTCTAATCGCAATAAAACCCCAAATTTATGGGGTTTTATTGCGATTATGTTAAATAAATTCTAAAACTTGACTTAAGTTTTTTTCAAAATCTTTTAAAGATAAGTTTTCAGGCTTTTTCAAAAAGGTCATGTTTAATTTCATAGGCGATTTTTCTTTGTAAAGAATAAATTCACCAGGACATTCAAAGTATATTTTTTTACTTCGAAATGTTGTAGTTTCTGACATATTCTGACATATATAGGTATTTTCTTTTAAGTTTGCTTCTAATACCTTTTTTTCATTATCATACCTACCTGAGATGTAATCACAAGTAAGATACCCTTTAAAAGTACCGTCACTTGCAATGTTAATTACGCCATCAGAAAAATACAAGCCTTTTATCCGAACTTCGACAACATATAACATATTATCTCCTCCTAAACTTTTTATATATTAAATTATACTATAAAATGGCTTAAAAATCAAACATACTAGTTTTTATCAAAAATAGTTTTCATAACTCCTTGTTCAATTAAGCTTGCAAAAATATTTTTAAATATTATTAAAACAATAGGTCCAATTAATAATCCTAATATACCAATTATTTTAAAACCTGTATACATTGCAAGTAAAGTAAAAATTGGGTGTACACCAATATTTTTGCTTACAAGTCTTGGCTCTAAAAATTGTCTTACTATAGACATTATTATAAATAAAACTATAATTGCTATTCCTAAATTTAATTCGCCATTTAATGCACATATTACTGCCCATGGAACCATTACTGTTCCTGAGCCAAGTATTGGAAGTGCATCAACAAACCCAATTCCTAGTGCTATTAATAATGGAAATTCAATTTTAAAACCTGCAAAACTTAAAATATATAATCCTATTACAGAAATTATAAAGGAAACTAATACAAGTGTTGCCTCAGCTTTTAAATAATTTCCTAATGTTTTAATCAATTCTCTCATGTGTCTTCCTAATTTCATTACCCATATTTTGGGCAAATGATGCTCTATTTGGTCTAAGATATATATTTTATCTACACACATAAAATAAAGAGCCATTACAGTTATTGCAAAATATATTGCAATATTTGGTATTGAAGTTACTATACCCATTAAACTATTCAAGAAATTTCGA
Source organism: uncultured Clostridium sp. (assembly GCA_930989765.1). Lineage (GTDB taxonomy): Bacteria > Bacillota > Clostridia > TANB77 > CAG-508 > CAG-269. The sequence goes on from CAKNNA010000010.1 coordinate 19,819, forward strand.
ATCCAATTAGTAATTGTTTCAATTACACTGCCTGTAGAATTATTAAATATTTCTTTTACTTCTGCTGGAAGGTGTAATTTATCAAAGTCAAAATTATTTGAGAAATTTTGAAAAACACTATATATTTTTTCAACATAAAAGTTTAAATCGTCAAGTAAATTAGAAGCTTCAGAAATTAGTGTTACAATTCCCCAGCTTAATGCTCCAAGTATTATTAATGAGACTATAATAAATAAAATAATTGCACTTAATCTTCTGGTTATTTTTATTTTTTTCATCAAAAATTTTATTGCTGGCTCCATTATTAAAGAAATTATAAAAGCTATTAGAAAAGGTAAATAAAAAATTGATAATTTAAATGCTAAATATAGTCCAATTAATATTAAAATAACATATACTATTCTCTTAAAAACCCTTGTCCAATATGACATATCAATTATCATTATGTTCTCCTATTTTTAAAATAAAATTTATTTTTCTTATGTATTTATAAATAATGTATTTATAAATAAAACTAAATATTTTTTATGTTGCTTTAGAATTTATTATATGCAAAAAAGATGGAAAATATCCATCTTTTATTCAGCATTTTGAGTATGAGAATTGCATATATTGCTTATTGTATTACATACATTTTCTTTTCCAACTTTTATATCGTTTTTTGCTAAATCTCCTATTGTTAATATACCAATTACATTATGATTATTGTCACATACTGGAAGTCTTCTTATTTTATTTTGTGACATTATATCTTCTGCTTTATTAATCATATCATCTTCTGAGCAATATTGTACATTGCAAGTCATTATATCACTTATTTTAGTTGCTTTAGCATCTTTTTCACAAGCTATACATCTTAAGATTATATCTCTATCTGTAACAATTCCACATAATGAATTATTATTATCACATACTGGAATACATCCTATATGATTTTCCCCCATTAATTTAGCAACATCTTTTATTGTAGTTTCTGGTTTTACACAGCAAACTTCATTGCACATACAATCTTTTACTTTCATACTTAATACCACCTTTCAAAAATTTCATATATATATTTTCTGCATTTAATTTTATAATATACTTATTTATTTTTTGAAATAATGGCATTATGTACTAATTAATTTTTTTAAAATCATAATTTTTACTTTTGTAAATTTTAATATTCATACAATGTGTCTAAAAAACTTCTTTGCATCATAGGAGGTCTATTTGGACTTTCTGGAAAATTTGGTCTTGGCCATATATTTGGTCTTCCGAGCACCTGGAAATGGTGGTCTTGTTCCTGGAAATGGTGGCCTTGGTGGTCTTCCAGGTCTTCCTAATAGTTCCCTTAAAATTAATATTTTTATTAAGTCTCTTAGTCTAAAATCTTGAATTCGCCTATTTTCATTTGATGTATTTATCTGATTATTTTCATTAAAATTTCTTGTTTCTCTTATTTGTGTAGCCTCTTTGGTATCTATTTTTCTTGCTTCAATCTCTCTTTTTGAATATTGCATTTCTTTATTATTTATTTGTTCTGTTTTTGCATTTTGCTTTTCTGCTCCCCTATTTTCTATTTCTTGGGTATTTCCTTCGATTGCCATATATATTTCATCTGTCATATCTTCAAGCATTTGTCTGTTTACTGTAGTGTTCGAATTTTGCATACAAACTTTTTTAACCATAGGATATATAATATTATAAATTTCTGGGTAGCAGTTTTCGAGTTCACTATTTTGAATATAAGTATTACCATAGTCTTGCCTATATGCTGGTGCTTGTGTATAGTTTGAATATACATTTGTGTCTTGACTTATATTGGGATAACCTAATATATTTCTTATGTATTCTTCATATGATTCACTCTGCATATATAAACCTCCTTTATTTTTTGTATAATATGTAATACTTATATTTTTGGTGATTTATACAATTTCATTTACTAATGTTTTAAATTTATTACCTCTATCTGCAAAATCTTTAAACATATCAAAACTAGCACTGGCAGGTGAGAATAATACAACTTGACCTGGTTTTGCATTTTTTTGTGCTAAATCTATACTTTCTTTTAGATTTTCACACATATATATATCTATTTGTTTATTTTCTTTATCAGCTTCTTTTTTTACTGTTTCAAATATTTTTCCGGCAGTTTGACCAATTAAGATTAGTGTTTTTACTTTTTCACAAATTGGTTTTGCAATTGGTGTATAATCCAAATTTTTATCATATCCACCTGCAATTAATACTATTTCTTCATCAAATGCATTTAACCCAGAAATTGTTCTACTTGGTGAAGAACTCGCAGAGTCATTATACCATTTTACTTTATTTATTTCTTTTACAAATTCTATTCTATGTTCAACAGGTTTAAATTCTTTTATTGCTTCTATTGCAGTTTCTGTATCTACTAAACTATCTGTTGCTGCAATTGCGGCTAGTATATTTTGGTAATTATGTGTTCCTCGTAAAATTACATCTTTTGTATTTAATAAGTGCATTCTTACTTTATCTTCACATTTTTTTATAATATTTTCTTCTAAAATATATCCATTTTCTAGCTTTTCTTTGCTACTAAAATATGTAACTTTAGAATGAGCTTCTTTGCTACAATTTTTAGTTATTTCATTATCATAGTTTAAAACAACTAAATCATCTTCATTTTGAAATTTGAATATATTTTTTTTGGCTTCTATATATTCTTCATAATCTTTATGTATATTTAAATGATTTGGTGTTATATTAGTAATAACAGAAATATTAGGGCTTATTTCCATTCCCATAAGTTGAAAACTACTTAATTCAAGTACTAAAATATCATTTGGTTTAATTTCATCTAGCTTAGTAAAAAGAGGTATTCCTATATTTCCACCTAAAAAGACTTTATATCCTGCTTTTTTTAAAATAGCATTAATTAGGCTTGTTGTAGTAGTTTTTCCATCACTTCCAGTAATACCTATAATTTTACAAGGACACATTTTCATTAAAAGTTCTACTTCTGTCGTAACTATTGCTCCTCTTTTAGCTTCTTTTTCAAGCTCTGGTTTAGTAGGTAGCGAGCTAGGTGACCTAAAAATTAGATTAAAACCATTTAAGTTTTCTAATGAATTCTCACCAAAATAAAAAGAAAAATTATATGAGGCAATTTTATCCATTATTTCTTTAGGAATATCTTCATATTTTTTTGTATCAAAAACTGTTACTTGTGCTTTTTGTTTATAAAGATAATCAATCAATGGTATATTACTTACGCCTAAACCTATTATAGCCACTTTTTTAAATTTTATGTAATTGTTAAAATCTACTAATTTTTGATTTATATACTCCATTTTATCCTCCTTAAAATATAGTATGATTTTTTTTCATATTTGTTATTTTTTGTATTATATAACAAAGTCAATAAAAAATAAAGATGAATTTTTTGTATAATTTTTTATCTTTTAGTTCAAAATAATTATAAATTGATTGGAGGTGTTTATCAATGTCTAATAAAAATAAGGAAAAGAAAAATAATAACAAAAATAATAATAACAATAACTCTGAAAGAGATTCTAAATAGTGAATAAGTTTAATTAGTAAAGAAGATATTTATTCTCTTAATTTTATTGTTATAATTTAAAACCTTAAGTTAACTAATAGGTGTCTTAAAATGTTAAAGGGAAGTAAAGAAAAATGGCAGTTTCAAAAATTATTTTTGAAAATTGCCATTTTTCTTTGGTTATTAATGTTGCCCCATGTCTTTTTAAGTTAGGGAAAGTGTCTATATCTGCTAAAATAAGTTAGTGTGTATAAATTTTAAAATTTATATATTATATTTTTCTCTTTTGGTATATTTGGTATGTAATAATTTTTCTGCTCTATATCCTCCTGGCTTTTCAAGATATTCTTCATATATTTTTCTTAGCACTGGATTTTCATGTGATTTTCTTATTGTACTTTTTTCATCAATGGTATATAAACTATCAGCTCTTAGTTTTTGAACATCTACTTCTGCTCTTATTTTTGAATGTTTAATTGGTTGGCCTCCACCCATTATACAACCTCCAGGGCAAGCCATTATTTCTACAAATTGATAATTGGCTTTTCCTTCTTTTATCTCTTCTAGTATTGTTTTTGCATTTGCAAGTCCACTTGCTGCAACTACATTTATTGGTTTTCCGGCAATTGTAATAGTTGCTCTTTTTATTCCTTGATTTCCACGAACTTGTTTAAAATCAATTTTTGGTAATTCTTGTCCTGTTAAAATATCTTCTGCTGTTCTTAATGCTGCTTCCATAACTCCACCTGTTACTCCAAAAATTGCTGCAGCACCTGTTGCTTCTCCCATGGGGTCATCAAATTTGCTGTCTTCTAGTTTTTCAAAGTCTATATTTGCTTGTTTTATCATACGTGCTAATTCTCTTGTTGTTATTACATTATCTACATCTTCTAAACCGTTTTCCTTCATTTCTGGACGTTTACTTTCGAATTTCTTTGCTATACATGGCATTACTGATACTGTATATATTTTTTCTGGGTCAATTCCTTCTTTTTTTGCATAGTATGATTTTAATATTGCTCCGAACATTTGGTGTGGTGATTTACAACTAGACAAATGCACAAGCATTTCTGGATAATTCATTTCAATATATTTTATCCATCCAGGGCAACATGATGTTAGCATTGGTAGTTCGTCATGACTTTTAAATCTTTCTACAAATTCATTTGCTTCTTCCATTATTGTAAAATCAGCTCCTGTATTTGTGTCAAATACTTTGTCAAATCCTAATCTTTTTAATGCTGTTACCATTTTTCCTGTTACATTTGTACCTATTGGCATTCCAAATTCTTCTCCAAGAGCAACCCTTACTGCTGGTGCTGTCTGAACTAATACGACTGTATCTGGGTCTTTTAATTTCACCCAAACATCATTTATTGTTTCTTTTTCATGTAAAGCACCTGTTGGACAAGCTTCTATACATTGACCACAAAAAGTACAGTTTACATCATTTAAACTATTATCTCCTACTGTAGATATGCAAGATTCAAACCCTCTATTTATACAGTCAATTGCCCCTATTTCTTGTACATTTTTACATGCTGCAACACATCTTCTACATAAGATACATTTATTAAAATCCCTTACTATTGATGGAGATAGATCATCAATTTTATGTTCTGTTCTTTCACCTTCAAATTCAATATTTAGCACATTAAATTTTGTTGCTAATACTTGTAATTCACAATTTCCAGAACGTGTACATGTCAAACAGTCTTTAGAATGATTTGAAATAATTAAATCTAAAATTACATGTCTTGCTTCTAGTACATTTGGTGTGTGTGTATGTACAACCATACCTTCTTCTACTTTTTGAATACATGAAGTTGCAAAACCTTTTCTTCCTTCGACCTCCACAATACACATTCTACAATCCCCTACTTCATTTATATCTTTTAAAAAACATAATGTTGGGATATCAATTCTGGCTTGTTTTGCAGCTTGCAATATTGTTGTACCTTCTGGTACTGTTACATTTTGGTCATCTATGGTTAGATTTATCATTTTACTTTCCATATGCATCTCTCTTTCTTTTTTTATTTTGAACTTTAGGGACGTTCCTTAAAGTTCATTTTTTTGAATGTGAACTTCAAGGAACGTCCCTAAAGTTCAAATTTTAATCTAATTTCCTATTGCGTGGAATGGGCAACTTGTTAAACATGTTCCGCATTTTATACATTTGTCTTGATTTATTATTCTTTTTTCTCGTTCTTTGCCTTCTATTGCTTGTACTGGGCAGTGTTTTTGGCATAGTCCACAGCCTTTGCATTTTTCAGGGTCTATTGTTATTTTTGACATTGCTTTACATTCTAGTGCTTTACATTCTTTTTGTATTGCGTGTTCTCTGAATTCTTCTCTGAAATATTTTAGTGTGCTAATTACTGGGTTTGGTGCACTTTGTCCTAGTCCACATATACTTGCTTTTTGTATGTTTACCGCAAGTTTTTCTAGTTTGTATATGTCAAATTCGTCTCCTTTTCCATCACATAGCTTTTCTAATATTTCTAACATTCTTTTTGTTCCTATTCTACATGGTGTACATTTTCCACAACTTTCACTTACAGTAAATTCTAAGTAGAATTTTGCAAGTGATACCATACATTTTGTGTCATCCATTACAATTAGTCCGCCAGATCCCATCATTGATCCTATTTGTTTTAATGATTCATAGTCTATTGGTGTGTCCAGGTGCTCTTTTGGTATACATCCTCCTGAAGGACCTCCTGTTTGTGCTGCTTTAAAGTCTCTTCCGTTTGGTATTCCTCCACCTATGTCATATACTATTTCTCTTAGTGTTGTTCCCATTGGCACTTCTACTAGTCCTATATTATTTACATTTCCTCCTAGTGCAAATACTTTTGTTCCTTTTGAATTTTCTGTTCCAATTGATGAATACCATTCTGGTCCTTTTAATATTATTTGTGCTATATTTGCATATGTTTCTACATTATTTATTAGTGTTGGTTTGCCCCATAAACCGCTTTGTGCTGGATATGGTGGTTTTACTCTTGGTTGACCTCTTTTCCCTTCTATTGATTCAAGTAATGCTGTTTCTTCTCCACATACAAAAGCTCCTGCTCCAAGCCTTATTTCTATATCAAAGTTAAATCCTGTTCCAAATATATTTTTTCCAAGTATTCCATACTTTCTTGCTTGTTCTATTGCAATTTTTAATCTATGTACTGCAATTGGATATTCTGCTCTTACATATATAAATCCTTTATCCGCTCCTATGGCATATCCAGCAATTGCCATTGCTTCTAATACAGAATGTGGGTCACCTTCTAATATACTTCTATCCATAAAAGCTCCTGGATCACCTTCATCTGCATTACATACAACATATTTTTGTTTTCCAGTAGATTCCTTAGTAAGTTCCCACTTCTTTCCTGTTGGGAAACCTGCTCCTCCCCTACCACGAAGTCCAGATTTTTTTATTATGTCTATAACTTCATCTTGTGAGTATTCTCTTAAAACTCTTTCTAATGCTTCATATCCATTAAATGCTATGTATTCATCTATGTCTTCTGGATTTATAACACCACAATTTTTTAGTGCTATTCTTTTTTGCTTTTTATAAAAGTTTAACTCATCTAAACTATTTACTATTTTTCCATCTATATCTTTGCAAAGTAATCTTTCTACTCTTTTTCCTTCTACAATATGAGTTTGGACAATTTCTTCACAATCTTCTGGTGTGACCATAGCATAAAAGGTATCTTCAGGTCTTATTATTACAATAGGACCTTTTGCACAAAGACCAAAGCATCCTGTCATGATTACTCTTACATTATCAATATTTTTTTCTTTTAATATTTTTCTAAAATTCTCTAAAATTTGAGGAGATTTAGAAGAAGTACAACCTGTTCCATGGCATACTAATATATGTTTTTCTCTTGTATCTGCTTTAGTATTAACTCTTAAATCAAGTTCCTTCCTTTTTTCTTCTCTTATTTTATGAAGCTCTTGCAATGTTTTCATAGACTTTCTCCCTTCTAATTACCTTTTGCATATATTTTATTTCTTATTTTCTTTTTTTAATAACTCATCTATCACTTGGTCAAGTTTTTGAACTGTAGCTTTTCCATATACTTCTCCATTTACAGTAAATACAGGAGCTAGACCACATGCTCCAACACATCTGGTTTCATCTATTGAAAATAACCCATCTTTAGTTGTTTCTCCTGATTCTATTTTTAACCTTTCTGTTAGCCTATCCATTATTTTTTTAGAGCCTTTTACAAAACATGCTGTTCCAAGACATACTGATATAGTATATTTTCCTTTTGGCTTTAACGTAAATCTTGAATAAAATGTTATTACTCCATAAATTTCTGCCATTGGTATTTGTAAATATTCTGAAAGTTCTTTTTGTGCTTCTTTAGGTATGTATCCATATTTTTCTTGAATTTCTTCTAACATTGAAATTAAGTTGTCTTTTTCTTGTTTATAGACATTTTCTAAACTTCTAACAAAGTCTATAATTTTTTCTGTGCAACAATTATTTTGTGTATTTTCTTGCATTGAAATACCTCCTTACTTATCTCTGTTTTAATTTATATTCAGATATTATTTGTATTATATCAAAGTGAATTTGTTTTATCTATACTTTTTTGAAAAATGTCGAATAAAAATTATAACTTTTGTTATTAAATATATTAAGTTGTGTTTGTAATAAATTAAATATTGATATATTTAATTGTTTAAAAGAAAAAGAAGGAAAAAATATTAATCGAATTTGGCAATAAGTAACATAGAGGCCACATATGTGACCTCTAAAATTTATATTTTAATATCAACTATTTTTTATTCAAGATATTTTTTCAAAAACTTCCCAGTATAACTTCTTTCATTTTTACAAATCTGCTCTGGAGTTCCGACAGCTACTACTTCTCCTCCTGCATCTCCACCTTCTGGTCCTAAATCTATTATATGGTCACAAGTTTTGATTAAATCTAGATTATGTTCTATTACAATTATAGTATTTCCTGCATCTACTAATCTTTGCAATATTCCTATTAATTTATCAACATCTGCTATATGAAGACCTGTTGTTGGTTCATCTAGAATATATAATGTCTTACCTGTTGCTCTTTTTGAAAGTTCTGTTGCAAGTTTAACTCTTTGTGCTTCTCCTCCAGAAAGTGTAGTTGATGGTTGACCAAGTTTTATATATCCTAATCCTACATCATATAGAGTTTGTATTTTCTGTTTTATTTTAGGTATTTTATCAAAAAATTCTAATGCTTCTTCAACAGTCATGTCTAATACATCTGCAATATTTTTTCCTTTATATTTTACTTCTAAAGTTTCATGATTATACCTTTTTCCCTTACATACTTCACAAGGTACATATATATCTGGTAAAAAGTGCATTTCTATTTTGTGAACTCCATCTCCGTTACAGCTTTCACATCTTCCGCCTGGTACATTAAAACTGAATCTTCCTTTTTGATACCCACGAAGTTTTGCTTCATTTGTTCCTGCAAATATATCTCTTATTAGGTCAAATACCCCTGTGTATGTTGCTGGGTTTGACCTAGGTGTTCTTCCTATTGGTGATTGATCTATATTTATTATTTTGTCAATATTTTCTATTCCTTTTACACCTTTGCATTTTCCAGGTTTTTCATTTGCTCCATTTAGTTCTTTTGCTATAGACTTATATAAAACTTCATTTACAAGTGTAGATTTTCCTGAGCCAGATACACCTGTTACACAAGTAAATACACCTAATGGAAATTTTACACTTATATTTTTTAGGTTGTTTTCTGTTGCACCTTGAACTTCAATTACTTTGCTTTTTACAGCTTTTCTTCTTTTCTTTGGAACACTAATTTTCTTTCTTCCACTTAGGTATTGGCCTGTTATAGAATTTTCTACTTGCTTTATTTCTTCTGCTGTTCCTTGTGCCATTACATTTCCACCATGTGCTCCTGCTCCAGGGCCTATATCTATTATTTGATCTGCAGCATACATCGTGTCTTCATCATGTTCTACAACTATTAATGTATTTCCTAAATCCTTTAGTTTTTTTAATGTTGCTAAAAGTTTATCATTGTCTCTTTGATGTAATCCTATACTTGGCTCATCTAATATATATAATACTCCTGTTAGGCCAGATCCAATTTGTGTTGCAAGCCTAATTCTTTGAGCCTCTCCACCTGATAATGTTCCTGCATTTCTAGATAATGTTAAATATTCAAGTCCAACATCTATTAAAAATTGTAGTCTTTTATCTATTTCTTTTAAAATCATTTCTGCAATTAATTTTTTAGTTTTAGTTAATTCTAAGTTATTTAAAAATTCTTTAATTTGTTTTATAGCCATTTCTGTAAGTTCATTGATATTTTTTTCGCCTATTTTTATTGATAATATTTCTTTTCTTAGCCTTGCACCTTTGCAAGTTGGACATTCTGATTCACTCATATACATTTCGTAGAAATCTCGCATTCCTTGGGATTTTGTTTCATTATGTCTTCTTTCAAGTGTTGGAATTACTCCTTCAAATGGAGTAGTAAAGTGTCTTACACCTGCTGATGATTCATATTCGAAATCTATTTTTTCGTCTCCTGTACCATATAGAATTTTTTCTAGGAATTCTCTTGGCAATTTTTTTATAGGAACAGAAATGTCCACTCCATAATGTCTTCCTATACTTTCAAAATACATTTTAGCCATTGTGTCTCCTTTTTTCATAACACTAGACCCAAATGCTCTTACTCCATCATATAAGGTTTTATTTTTATCTGGAATTATTAAATCTTCATCCATTTTCATTAAGAAGCCTATTCCTGTACAAGTTGGACATGCTCCAAATGGATTATTAAATGAAAACATTCTTGGAGTAAGCTCTGGAAAGCTAAAACCGCAATCAGGACATGCGTAGTTTGAACTGTATAAAATTTCTTTTTTCCCAGGAATATCAAGTAATACTAAATTTTCAGCATGCTTTAAAGCAATTTCTACAGATTCTGTTAGTCTGCTTCTTATATCTGGTTTTACAACCAATCTATCTACAATAAGTTCTACAAAATGTTTTTTCTTTCTGTCTAATACTATATCATCTGATAATTCATAGTTTTGACCATCTATCCTAACTCTTACAAATCCTTCTTTTTGAAATCCTTGTAATTGTTTAGAAAATTCTCCTTTTCTTCCTCTTACAACTGGTGCAAGTATTTGAATTCTCGTTCCCTCTTCTAGACCCATTATATTATCTACAATTTGATCTATTGATTGTTTTTCTATTTTTTTGCCACAATTTGGACAATATGCTTCTCCAATTCTTGCATATAAAAGACGTATATAATCATATATTTCTGTGACTGTTCCAACTGTTGATCTAGGATTTTTAGAAGTTGTTTTTTGATCAATAGAAATAGCTGGAGATAAACCTTCAATAGATTCTACAGCAGGTTTTTCCATAAGCCCTAAAAATTGCCTTGCATATGAAGACAAACTTTCTACATATCTTCTTTGACCTTCTGCATATAAAGTGTCAAAGGCAAGTGAAGATTTTCCAGAGCCTGATAATCCTGTAATTACAACTAGCTTATCTCTTGGTATTTCTATATTTATATTTTTTAAATTATGCTCTTTTGCTCCTTTTATTACTATTTTATCATTCATATTTATCCCTTCCCATAAATTAGTTTTTTACTGTGTAATTATACTATAAAATTAAAATTAAAACAAGAGTTTGCAATTAACTTTGTTAAGTGAGCAAATAGTAAAATTTTTTCAATATGCTAATTTCGACAAATTTCGCATCTGATTTGTGATACATTTTTAATGTTGTAATAATTTTTTATGCATTTTAATATTTTGCAAAGGAGGAATGTCTGAAAATGACATCATTACGTTATGTTTATTCAATGGTAAAATCAACGACTAAGGATTCTGTTAGTCTTATACTAGTTCGTGATGACTTGGATTTTTTAGTGCTTAATAATGTTTCTTTTAAGAAAGCTGATGATAATGTACCTAATAAATATATTGTTGATGCTAAATCTTTAAGAACTCTTTTTTGTTTCTAGTTAATTAATTTAAATGGAATATTAAAATGCTTAAAAGGCCTTGTTTTATACAAGGTCTTTTTTAAGAATTTCGAATATTTTTTATAGCCTCTGGTATAAATTGAATTGTATCTGATGCTTTCATACTTATGTCTGTGTATTTTTCTTGTGCTAGTTCGCCTGCCATCCCTGCAAGATATGCTCCTGCTGATATTGTTAATATATTAGGCTCGTTATATCCTAATAATCCTGCTAGTATGCCTGATAATACATCTCCGCTTCCTGCTGTTGCCATTCCTGGGCAACCTCTTTTTACAAGATATACATCATTTCCATCTGTTACAATTGTTACATTTCCTTTTAGTAATAAAATTACATTATATTTTTTTGCAAATTCTTTTGCAAGTTCTATTTTATTTTGTTTAATTTCTTCAACTGAATGTTTACTTAATCTTTCAAATTCTTTAAGATGTGGTGTTAATATTACTTTGCAATTTGTTTTATTTAAAATTTCTAAATTTGTATTTGATAATGTATTTAAACCATCTGCATCTATAACTAATGGAAAATTATAGTTTTCTAAAACATATTTTAGAATTTTTTCATTGTCTTTTCCGCTTCCCCATCCCATTCCTATTGCTAAGGTTTTTAGCTTTTTTAGTGATTCTTTTATTTCTTTTTCATTAAATACCATTTCCCCTTGTTCATTACTACTTATTGGGAAAATTGTTTGTTCTAATAGGTATGGTGATATAAAATTAACAATTCTTTCTGGTACGATAATTCTTACAACACCAGCTCCAGACCTTACTGCACCTAAACTCATATTTGCTAATTTTATTGCTCCTTGAAAATTTATATTTCCTCCTAAAATTCCTATATACCCATAATCTCCCTTATGTGAATCACTTTTTCTGTATGCAAAAGTTTGTTTTATATCTTGTGATTCAATTTCATATGTATTTGATTCAATTTTTTTCACTAAAAACTCCTCTTTCTTTGTTACAAAAAAATTATATTTATGTATTTAAAATTATCAATTTTGTCATATTATTTTGCAGAAAATCCAATATCTTCTATTTCTTGTTTAATTTGATCTAATGTAATTTGATTTTCATCATATTTAATAATTGCTTTTTTGTTTTCTAGACTAACATTTGCAAAATTGACACCTTCTAAATTATTTAACATTTTTTCAAGTCTTGAGCTACATCCTTCACAATGCATTCCTTCTATTTCTAAAGTTACTTCTTTCATTTTTATTACTTCCTTTCTTTTTTTATTTATTATATCATCTGTTGTCAAGTTTTATTTATACTTTCTTTAATTTTTTTCACTATATATTTTCAGAATAACTTTCAAATTAGATTACTTTATTTTAAATTAAATTACATTCTTCAATTGATTTGATTTTTTCACTGTTTCATAACCTAATTCATATAATTCATCAATTTTTGTCATATCTAACAAACTTATTTTTTTACTTTTTATATTTATAGTTAAATCACTTCCTTCCATTTCATAATTAGATAATTCTTTGCAAAGAAGACCAATAGAGTTTTCTGCAACTTCTATTATATTTTTAAAACAGGATTTGTCTGTATCATTTTCAAACATAATACTTATTACTTTATCTGCACCTAATTCCTTTAGTTCTTTCCAAGGTACATTTTCTCTTATTCCTCCATCTATTAATTTTGTATTATTATATGAACAAGGCGAAAATACAACTGGATAACTGCAACTTGCTCTTACAGCTTTTCCTATAGGTATGTCTTGTATAAATTCTGTATTGTCTGAATATTGTTTTCTCATATTATATGATGTAAAACACACAACTTTTCCTGTGCACATATCAACTGTTGGTATTACAAGTGGCATTTTTATATCACTAATATTTTTTATCTTCTTTTTTTCACACATTTTTGTTATAAGTTTTTCTATTGTTTTTCCTGAGTTTAAACCATCAATTATGATTTTGCCTGTAAAAATGATTCCTCCGATTAATTTTACAATATTGCATAAATCTACATATTTAATATCTTTACAATATTTTTTAAATATTTCATATATTTCGTCTGGTGTAAAACCTGCTGCATATAGACTAGATACAATACTACCAGATGATGTTCCTCCTATGTAATCTATTTTTATATTCATTTCTTCTAGAGCTTTTAAAGCTCCAATGTGTGCAGCGCCTTTAACTCCTCCTCCTGCTAAAGCTATTCCTAAACTCATATATATCACCCATTTTATCATATGTATTATAATTTTTTTTGTTATAAAATAGACATTAAAAAGGACGAAGAAAAAATTGCCATTTTCCTCCGTCCCCTTTGGCATTTTAGGGCCTTTTAAAAAGTTTTTTTAAGCTTTACTTTATTAAGCTAAACCATTCAAGCCACATTTTTGGCTTTTCTTTAAAAGGAGAAGTGTTAATAAATAATTCTGACTCAATCGAAAAACAAAGTTTATGATTGCTTCTCCAGTTTTTAAACTCAAGCTCTATTTCTGTATTTGGCATAAATATTCTGTATACCCTATACAGGCGAAAAATTTGGATATATGTTTTATTTTCGTGGCTATTTATTTCATTAACCACTGTTTTATGTAATTTTGCTATGAATTCAATTAGCTCCTTTTTTAATAAATCTCTTTCTGAACTTAAATTTATAAGTTCTTGGCTATCAAAAAATGTTACATAATCTGTAATCATCTCTTTTGATAAAGATTTATCAAAGTAAATAGTTGTTAATTTTTCCAGTTCATAGAAAATGTTTGTGTCTAAAACATTTTCCAAAATCCTCCGCATGCAATTTTTTTCTGTTTTCTTGAGTTTTTCCATTTTAATTCCTCCTTTTGGACTTATATAAATATTTTATCAAATTTTGGTTTATAAGTCAAATTATGTTAATTTATTCTGCCTTTATTTTTTAATTTAGTTTACATCATTTTTTCCTTTATTTTTACTAAAGTATTTAAAGCATCAATAGGAGTTAATTCATTTAAATTAATTTTATCTATTTCATGAGCAATTTCTGCAAGTTTATAATTATACATATCAAATTGGCCTTCTAACTTCTTTTTATCTTCTTTTTCTTCTTTTTTACCTGTTAAAATATTTTTTCGCTCTAAAGACCTTAAAATTTTATTTGCATTTTCTGTTACTTGTTTTGGAACTCCTGCTAAGCGTGCTACATGTATTCCATAGCTTTCATCTGTGCCACCTCTTACTATTTTCCTTAAGAAAATTATATCTTCTCCCTTTTCTTTTACAGCTATAGAATAGTTTTTTACACCTTCTATTTTTTCTTCAAGCTCTGTTAGCTCATGGTAATGTGTTGCAAATAAAGTTTTAGCACCACATTTTGATTTATCTGCTATATATTCTGCAACAGCCCATGCAATTGATAGTCCATCATATGTTGAAGTTCCTCTTCCTATTTCGTCTAGAATAACTAAACTATTACTTGTTGCTTCTTTTAAAATTGTTGCAACTTCCATCATTTCAACCATAAATGTACTTTGTCCCATACTTAAATCATCAGATGCTCCAACTCTTGTAAAAATCTTATCTACAACACCGATTTTTGCTTCTTTTGCAGGTACAAAACTTCCGACTTGTGCCATTAATGTAATTAGAGCAACTTGCCTCATATATGTAGATTTTCCTGCCATGTTTGGACCTGTTATAATTGATAATCTATTTTCTTCTTTGTCTAGATATGTATCATTTTCAACAAACATTCCTTCACCTAGCATTTTTTCAATTACTGGGTGTCTTCCCTGCTTTATATCTATAATTCCAGAATTGTCTACTTGTGGCATACAATAATTCATATCTTCTGCTACTTGTGCAAATGAAGTTAAAACATCTAGTGTTGAAACTACATTTGCTGTTTTTTGTAGTCTTAATACATTTTTTGATATTTCTTCTCTTATTTGTACGAATGCATTGTATTCTAAATTTACAACTTTTTCTTCTGCACCTAATATTTGGTTTTCTAAATTTTTTAGTTCTTCTGTTATGTATCTTTCTGCATTTGTTAGGGTTTGTTTTCTTATATATCTTTCTGGTACTTGGTCTAAATTTGATTTTGTAACTTCTATAAAATATCCAAATACTTTATTAAATCCTATTTTTAAGTTTTTTATTCCTGTTTTTTCTTTTTCTTCCGCTTCTAAGTTTATTATCCAATTTTTCCCTTCTGTTGTTGCTAATTTTAATTTGTCAATTTCTTCATCATATCCGAAGTTTTATTATTCCACCTTCTTTTACAGTCATAGGAGGATCTTCTATAATTGATTTTTCTAATAGTTCATAGATGTCTTGTAGTTCATCTAATTCAGAATATAGATTTACTAGCATGTCTGCTTTACATTCAGATAAAACTCTTTTTACTTCTGGGAGTTTAATAAGTGAATTTTTTAGTGTTATCATATCTCTTGCATTTGCATTGCCATATGCCATTTTTCCTGCTAAACGTTCTATATCATATACTTTTTTTAAATTTTCTACTATTTCTCCTCTTAATATTATATTGTCTTTTAATTCTTTTACTGAATTTAACCTTTGGTTTATTTCTTTTGTATCTACTAATGGGTCACTTAGCCACCTTCTTAAATTTCTTGCTCCCATTGATGTTGATGTTTTATCTAAAACCCAAAGAAGTGTTCCTTTTTTTGATTTATCTCTCATTTTTTCAGTTATTTCTAGGTTTCTTCTTGCATTTATATCTAAAGACATATATTTTGATATTTGGTATAATGTTATTTTATTTATATGGTCTAAGTTTGTCATTTGAGTTTGCTCTAAATATTCTATTAATGCATTTATTGCAGGTATTGCTAAAGTTTTTTCTTGCATATTTTCTACTTGTTTTCCATCTGTATCTAATATATTAAATCTTAAATTTAGTTTTTCTAGTTTTGAGTTAAAAAATTTATCTTCAAATTTTGTTATATATGAAGTAAATCTTTCTTTAATTTTTGAAATTTCGTCTTCACAATTTGCAATATTAGAGTTTATTACAAGTTCAGATGGTGTATATCTTGCAATTTCGTCTAATAGAAGCGGAAAATTATTATTGTCTTTAATTTCTGATGCATAAAATTCTCCTGTTGAAATGTCACATACTCCTATTCCAAAATATATTCCTGCTTTATATATTGACATTATAAAATTGTTTTTTCTTTCTTCTAGCATATTACTCTCTACAATTGTTCCTGGTGTTACTACTCTAATTACTCCTCTTTTTACAATGCCTTTTGCAGTTTTTGGGTCTTCTAATTGCTCACATATTGCAACTTTGTAGCCTTTGGCAATTAATCTTGATATATACATTTCCGCAGCATGGTGTGGTACTCCTGCCATGGGTGCTCTTTCTTCTTGTCCACAGTCTTTGCCAGTTAGTGTTATTTCTAATTCTCTTGCTGCAGTTATTGCATCGTCAAAAAACATTTCATAAAAGTCTCCTAGCCTGTAGAATAATATACAGTCTTTATACTCTTCTTTTGTTTCTAGATATCTTTGCATCATTGGTGAAAAATTTTTATTTTCTGACATTTTTTCCTCCTATATTTTTTCTGTTTTTCGTTTTTTTATGTATTTCTTATTCTTTAATCAGTACTTTTAACTTTTCCCTTTAAATACCACATATGCTCAGAAATTATTTCAACTTCAATTACTCTGCCTATTAAATCCTTATTTCCTTCGAATATAACAACTTTATTACTATCTGTTCTTCCAGTTAGCATTTCTTTGCTTGTTTTACTTTCACCTTCTACTAGAATTTTTTGAGTTGTGTTTATATATTTTTGGTTATTTACTTCTATTCCACTTTCTACTAGTTTTTTTAATCTATCAAATCTTTTATGTTTTATTTCTTCTGGTATTTGATTTTCCATTTTGTCTGCTGGTGTTCCTACTCTTCTTGAATAAATAAACATATATACCTGCTCAAAATTAACTTTTCGTACTACATCTAGTGTATCTTCAAAGTCTTCTTCTGTTTCGCCTGGGAATCCTACAATTATGTCTGTAGATAATGTCAAATTTGGAATTTGCTTTTTCATTTTTTCTACTAATTCTAGATATTGATTTTTAGTATATTTTCTATTCATTTCGTTTAATACTTTTGTGCTACCTGATTGAAGTGGTAAGTGTATTAATTTGCATATTTTGGGAGATGAACTAATTGCTTCTATTACATCATCTGTAAAATCTTTTGGGTGTGGTGAAACAAATCTTATTCTTTCAATTCCTTCTATTTTAGCTATTTCTTCTAATAATTTTGCAAAAGAATCTATTTCATTATACTTTTCAAATTCAATATTTTTTTCTCTTTCTACTCTTAAATATGAATTTACATTTTGCCCAAGTAAAGTTATTTCTTTATATCCACTTTTTGCAAGTTCTTTTACTTCTTTTATAATATCTTTTGGGTTTCTGCTTCTTTCTCTTCCCCTTACATATGGAACTATGCAATATGTGCAGAAATTATTGCATCCATTCATGATTGTTACAGATGCTTTTATTTTACTATCTCTTTTTATTGGGATATCTTCATAAATTTTGCCTTCTATATCTATTATATCTTCTTGTTTTTTCTTTTCTATTAGAGCTTTATATAAATCTTCTGGAAATCTGTATAAAGTATGTGTTCCGAATATAACATCAACAAAAGGATAGCTTTCTTTTATTTTGTCTGTTATATGTTTTTCTTGCATCATACAACCACCTATTGCAATTATGCTTCCTTTTTCTTCTTTTACTTTTTTAAGTTCTCCTAATTTTCCAAACAGTTTATCTTCTGCATTTTCTCTTACACAACATGTGTTAAATAGTGCAAGATCTGCTTGTTTTATATCTTCTATTTTGTTATATCCCATTTCTTCAAGCATTCCAGATAATTTTTCCGAGTCATTTTCGTTTAGTTGGCATCCCATTGTGAAAATATTATATTTTAAATTTTTTCCTTGATTTAGTTTTTTTATTTTTTCAATATATTCTTTTTGTTTTTGTACTTCTAATTGAGTATTCAATTTTTACCTCCATTTTGTATTGTAATATCTAAATTTTTGCTAAATTATATCACAAATTTTTACAATTTGATAGTTTTTTTCTAATTTTTTTGGTTAATCTGGGACAGGTCCCAATTGACCAAAAATGGTCAGTTGGGACCTGTCCCAGATTGACCAAAAAAATTACTCAAGGCTTTTTCTCTTTTACCCTTGAGTAATTTATTTTTTGACTATGCAAGTCCATATTTCTTTTTAAATTTATCAGCTCTTCCTCCGGCTGTTTCTTGTCTTAAATTTCCTGTCCAGAATGGATGACATTTTGAACATACGTCTACTTTTATATCTTTTTTTGTTGATCCTACTTCTATAACATTACCACATGCACAAGTGATTGTTGTTACAGCATTGTAATTTGGATGTATTCCTTCTTTCATATTTTTCACCTCTTTTTTCATTTTTTAACTTGACTGTTTTTTATCATAACATATTTTATATTTTTTTTCAAGTATTATATTCTTTATTTTTTAGATTTGTATATTATTTTTAGTTTTCTTGCTTATTATTTTCTTCTTGGTTTTGCAAAACATATAAAGCTTGAGATAACATTTCTCCATTTAATGATAGTTTGTGTACTAATTTACTCATAATGTTAAAAACGCAAGCAATTATTAATATTATTAATCCTATTTTTTTCCAATATTTTGCAAGCATAGTCTTTTCTCCTTTTTTATATATTACAATATATATTATACTTTTATTTTATAAGAATGTCAATGCTTTTTACCTTCTTTTGGCACAATATTAAATGTCCATTTGGTACCTGTCCCCAAATGGACATTTAATAAGACAGTTTAATTGTTTTTATCCTTATACATCTTAACCATATCTTTAAAAGTCATTTTTGTTCCATAATTTAAAATAGCATTTGAATATATTTTTATTGCGACTTTTGCAATTATTAAAATAGTAACTATTAATATTGCAATTGATATTAAAACATCTGTACTACTTGCTATTCCCATCATTATTCTAAATGGCATACAAAATGGTGATGAAAATGGAAACATTGATGCAAATACATTTAATGAGCTTGTTGGATTCATCATTGTGAAATATGATAGGTAAAATCCTATTACTGCAAGTATTGCAACTGGTGTGTTTGCTGATTGGATGTCTTCAGGTTTGCTTACTGTTGATCCTGTTAAAGCATATAATAATGCATATGTAAAATATCCTAATATGAAATATATTATGGTTATAATTCCAAGAATTGGTGTTATTTTAGACATATCTAGTACAGATTCTAGTAAACCTGGCTCTAGGAATATTTTTGCAGATATTAAGCTTACTGCTACTATAACACATACTTGAACAAGTCCAACAATTCCTATTCCTATAGTTTTTCCTAGTACAATTGTTTTTGGAGATGCACTTGTTACAAGTGTTTCCATTATTTTTGATGTTTTTTCTGTTGTAATTGAGCTTGAAACTTGATATGCACAAAAATATATTGCATAAAATAATACTATTGAAAGCATCATCATAACAAATAAATTTCCGCTTACTTCTTGTTCTTCTGTTTGTTCTATACTAAATTCAAAATTTGGTGTTATTGATTGAATTTGTTCTGTAGTTAAGCCTAATTTTGATATTTGCAAATTTCTATATGTTTGGTTTATAGCATTTACTAAATCTTCTGGTACGCTTGTTACAGTTACCATATTTTTTACAATATATCTTATCTTTATATTTCCTGTTTCTGGTTTTTCTATAATTAAAGCCTCATCTATTTCTTCTGCTTCAATTTGTTTTCTTATATCTTCAAATGTTATATTTTCTGTGGCTACTTTTATCTCATAACCTAAGTTTAACTGATTTATTGAATCTAATGTTCCTTCAAATATATTTTGGCTATCTATTATTAGTATTGTATTATTTGCATTTTCAGTTTCATCACTAAATAAACTTATAATATTTGGTATATTAAAACCTAAAACTATTAAAATTAGTATTATTAATGTTGATATTATAAATGATTTTCTTTTTACCATATCTTTTATTGTAAAATTCATTACAGTTTTTAAATCTTTCATATTAATTTCCCACCTTTTCTATAAAAATATCATTTAATGTTGGTTTTTGAATTTCAAATTTATTTACAACAACATTTTTTTGTATAAGATTTTTTAGTAATTGGTGAGCAGATTCTTCATCTTGAATTTTAATTACATATTCATTATTTTTGGTAAATTCAATTACCATTTGTAAGTCTTTTATTTCTTTTTCAACATTAATATTTGTAGATAAAAGTACTCTATTTGCTTTATAACTTTCTTTAATTTCTTTTAGGTTTCCTTTAAGAACTGTTTTTCCTTTATTTAATATTACAATATCACTACAAAATTCTTCAATTGATGTCATTTGATGGCTTGACATTATAATATATTTTCCTTCCTTAACTAAGTCTATTATAATATTTTTTAAGATTTCTGAATTTACGGGGTCAAGTCCACTAAAAGGCTCGTCAAGAACTATAAGTTCTGGGTTATGTATAATAGATGTCATAAACTGAATTTTTTGTTGGTTTCCTTTTGATAATTTTTCAGCTATCATTTCTAGATATTCTTCTACCTTTAATACTTTTGCCCATTTTTTTATTGCTTCATCTGCATCTTTTCTTTTCATTCCTTTAAGTTCTGCAAAATACATTAGCTGGTCATAAATTTTTACTTTTGGATATACTCCTCTTTCTTCTGGTAAATATCCAAAATTTACATTTTTTCTTTCTACTACCTGTCCATTCCAGGTGATTTCACCTTTATCTTTTTTTATTATACCTAATAACATTCTAATTGTAGTGGTCTTTCCAGCACCATTTGTTCCAAGCAACCCGAAAACTCCAGGCTTATCTAATTCGAATGAAATATCATCTACTGCAAGCTTTCCTACAAAGCTTTTTGATACATTTTGTAATTTTAATCCCATTTAATATCCCCTTTCTTAAATTTTTGACCTTTAATATTACTAAACTCCCATAGTCATTGTTTCAGGCAAAGTTGAACCACCATCTATAATTATACCTTGTCCTGTAATATATGAACTTTCTTTACTTGCTAAAAATGCTGCTAATTCTCCTAATTCTTCGATATTTCCTAGCCTTCCCATAGGAATTCCTTTTGCTATTCCTTCTACTACTTTTTCTGGATTATTTTTATCTGTTTCTTTTGCCATTCCTTCTACCATTGGTGTCATAATATATCCTGGTAAAATTGCATTTACTCTTATATTATCTTTTACTACTTCTGCAGCTAATCCTTTTGTAAAGCCTATTAATGCAGCTTTTGTTGTTGCATAAGCAACTTCACCACTATCTGCAACTAATGGCCCTGTAACACTTGATAAATTTACTATTGAAGCTTCATTTTGTTGTTTCATATATTTTATGCAAGCTTTACTTACATTCCATGTACCCTTTATATTTATATCAAAATGAAAATCTCGTAATTCATCACTCATATTTTCAAAGTTTTCTAATCTGCAAACTCCTGCATTATTGATCAATATGTCGATTTTTCCATATTCATTTACTATTTTCTCTATACTTTCTTCAACTTTTTTTGAATCTCTAATATCTACTTTATATCCGGTAATTTTTCCACTGTAATTTTCTTTCAAATTACTTATTGTATCTTCTAGCTTGTCTGAATAATCTAGTATGGCAACTTTTGCACCATATTTTAGGAATACTTTTACAATTCCTAAGCCATTTCCCATTGCTCCTCCAGTAATTACCGCAACTTTATTTTCTAATTTTTCCATTTAAAATTCTCCTTTTTTAAAAAATGGTCAATCTGGGACAGGTCCCAATTAACCATTTTTGGTCATCTTGGGACAGGTCTGTATTGATTGTTTAATTTATATATCTGTTTTTTGTATATAGAATTTATTATCTTTCTATATCTATTTTTATTTTTTCTCCATTTATATTTGTATCAACATAAGATGTCCTTTCTGCGTTGTATTCTATTTTGTTTGCTAAAGTGTCATGTTTGATTGTTTCTTCATATTTTTTGATTACTTTTTCTATTTTTTCATTTTCTGCTACATATAGATTTATTCTGTCTAATACTTCGAAGCCTTTTTCCTTTCTCATGTTTTGTACTTTTGATAGTATTTCTCTTAAATAACCTTCTTCTTCTAGTTCTTTAGTTATTTTTGTGTCTAAGACTACTCCTATTTCACCTTCTCCACTGAATGCAAATCCTTCTTTTCCTTGCATTGTTACTAGCAAGTTTTCTGCATTTAGTTCAATTTGTGTGTCGTCAATTTCTATATATTCTGTACCACCATTTTTTACTGTGTTTGCTAAATTCATTTGATTTTTCTTTGAAATTTCTTCTCTTATTTTTGGTATTAATTTTCCATATTCTTTTCCTAATACTGGTAAGTTTGGTTTTATTTCAAAGTTTACATATTCTGACATATCTGCTCCTAATTCAATTTCTTTTACATTTAGTTCTTCTTTTACTATGCCTGCATAATATTCTGGTAGTGTGTTTATTGAAATTAGCATTTTTGATAGTGGTTGTCTGTTTTTGATGTTTACTGAATTTCTTGCGCTTCTTCCTAGTTTTACAATTTTATATGCTAAATCCATTTCTTGTTCTAGCTTTTTGTCAATTAGTGTTTCATCTACTTCTGGCCATAGACATAAGTGTATACTTTCTGGTGCTTTTGGGTCTAAATTTGTAACTAGGTTTTGATAGATTTCATCTGTTATAAATGGTACAAATGGTGCTGATATTTTACATAGTGTTACTAACACATTGTATAATGTTACATATGCTCCTATTTTTTCATTATTCAAATTTTGACTCCAGAATCTTTCTCTATTTCTACGTACATACCAGTTTGATAAACTATCTGTAAAGTCTTCTATTTGAATAGCTGCTCCTGTTATGTCATAGTTGTCTAGTTTTTCTGCTACTTCTTTTACTAATGTGTTTAATTTTGATATTATCCATTTATCCATTATATTTTTTGACTTATAGTCTGAATATTTTAATGGATTAAATTGATCTATTTCTGCATATAGAACATAGAATGAATATACATTCCATAATGTACTTAAAAATCCTCTTCCGAGTTTCTTGTACATTTTTTAGCCCTAATCTTGTTGGAAGCCATGGGGCGCTACATGTATAGAAATGCCATCTTGTTGCATCTGCTCCTACTGTGTCTAATAGTTCCATTGGGTCTACACCATTTCCTTTTGATTTAGACATTTTTTGTCCTTTTTCGTCTAATACATGTCCTAATACTATACAGTTTTCAAATGGTGTTCTACCAAATAAAGCTGTTCCTACTGCTGTTAATGTGTAAAACCATCCTCTTGTTTGGTCTACTGCTTCAGATATAAATTGAGCTGGGAAGTTATTGTCAAACATTTCTTTATTTTCGAATGGATAATGCCATTGTGCAAAAGGCATTGAACCTGAGTCAAACCAGCAGTCTATTACTTCTTTTGCTCTTTTCATTTTCTTTCCACATTTTGGACATTTTAAGTTTACTTCATCTATATATGGTTTGTGAAGTTCAATATCTTCTGGGACATCAATTCCTTTTTCTTTTAATTCTTGGATACTTCCTATACATTCCTGATAGCCACAATTTTCATCTTCACATGTCCAAATTGGTAGAGGTGTTCCCCAGTATCTGTCTCTTGAAATACCCCAGTCAATTACATTTTCTAGGAATTTTCCAAATCTTCCTGTTCTTATTGTGTCTGGATACCAATTTACTTTATTATTGTTTTCTACTAACTCATCTCTTAGTTTGCTCATTGCAACAAACCAACTCTCTTTTGGATAATATAAAAGTGGTGTGTCACATCTCCAACAATGTGGATATGAGTGCATATGTTTTTCTTTGCTAAATAATTTATTTTCGCTTGCAAGCCATTTGCATATATCTTCATTACAATCTCTTACAAATCTTCCTGACCATGGAGTGACTTCTGATACAAATTTTCCTTCTTTATCTACTAAGTTTATAAATGTTATTCCATTTTGTTTTGCAACTAAACTATCATCTTCACCATATGCAGGTGCTATATGAACTATTCCTGTACCATCTGTTAATGTTACATAATCTCCATGGATAACTTCAAATGCTTTCCCTTCAACATTTCCAAATGGCATTAATCTTTCATATTTTGTTCCTAATAATTCTTCTCCTTTGAAAGTTTTTAAAACTTCATAAGGTGTTTCTCTTAATACTACATCTATTAAGTCTTTTGCTAAAATATATTCTTCATATTTTGGCTCATCATCTGTACCAATATTTGCCTTTATTTTTGCGTATTCATATGATTTATTTACACAAAGTGCTAAATTTGATGGTAATGTCCATGGTGTTGTTGTCCATGCTAATATATATGTGTTTTCTTCTCCAATAACTTTAAATTTAGCAATACATGTTAAATCTTTTACATCTTTATATCCTTGTGCAACTTCATGTGATGAAAGTGCTGTTCCACATCTTGGGCAATATGGCATTACTTTGTGACCTTCATATAAAAGTCCTTTATCCCACATTTGCTTTAAAGCCCACCATACTGATTCTATATAGTCATTATGATATGTTACATATGGATTTTCCATATCTACCCAATATCCTACCTTATTTGTCATCTCTTCCCACATGTGGACATAGTTAAAAACACTTTCTTTACATTCTTTTACGAATTTTTCTACACCATATTCTTCTATTTGTTGTTTTCCTGATATTCCTAATTTCTTTTCTATTTCTAGTTCAACTGGAAGCCCATGTGTATCCCATCCTGCTTTACGAATTACTTGATAACCTTTCATTACTTTGTATCTTGGGATGATGTCTTTCATTACTCTTGTTTCTATATGACCTACATGTGGCTTTCCATTTGCTGTTGGTGGTCCATCATAAAATGTGAAGTATCTTTTTCCTTGGTTCATTGCAAAGTTCTTTTTTATGATGTTTTTTTCTTTCCAAGTTTTTGCAATTTTTCTTTCCATTCCTACAAATCCTTCTGGTAATTCTACTTTGTTATACATAGTTTTTTCCTCCTTTTACTTTTTTTCATATAAATCTATTTTTCGAAATAAAAAAACTATTTCTCCTTGAATTAGGACGAAATAGTTTCCGCGGTACCACCTAAATTAGTTTCATATATTTAAAATAAATTTATATGTTACTCTCTTTATTTCTTTTAACGCAAGATTACGGCAAGGTTTACTTTTTTGTTTCGACCTTACAACTAATAAGATGATAATAAATAGTTTTACTTACCAAATTTACAGCTACCTTTGGCTCTCTTTAAGATATTGCTATTTATGTTGTTCTTATTTTTGTTTTTTGACTTTTTTATATTATACCATCTTTTTTTTATTTTGCAAGGATTTTTTTGAAAAATATATACATAGCATTTACTTTAAATTCCAATGTCCTTCTACTTCATAATCTGTATTTATATCTATGGTATTAGATTTAAGAGTTACTATTGGGCGAACACTAAAATCACTCACCATTCTTTCATCTATTAATAAGTTGTCATTACTACATAAATAACTTGCACTTACAAAATTATTGTCACTATCTACAATGCTTATTCTAAAAAGACATCTATTAGAATAAGTATTTACACAACGAGACGCTAACCAGTATCTTTTATTAAATAACATATTCTGTATATTAATATCCTCTACTTCTGTTTTATTATAACTGTAATAAGTATATTTCAAATTTTTTACTCTTGCTGAATTTGATTTTCCATTTAATGTAGTTATAGTCGGATAATATATATTTATTGAAGGATTTATTGTACTTCCATAATTACTATCTAATGTTATATAATCTGTTTCTGTAATTCCTGCTTTTTTATTTATATCTTCAATTGTTATACTTCTTGCTCCTGAACCTGTTATCTGTCCTGTCAAATTGCCATCTATTGGTCCACCATAGCCATAGTTTGTTACTTGTGATGTATCTGCTCCATATCCATAACCATATATTTTACATATCTCATGTAGTTCTTGTTCTGCGTATAAATATCCTACTGCTCCATTTATGGAAAAGTTTTCCCCTGAATCCGTTGTTATAGGATATTCTGAAATTAATGTCACTGTTTCTGTTCCTATATCTAATACTCTCCACTTTATGTCTGCTTTTGCCGTAAATATTTGATTCATACTTCCATTTCCATGTTCTATTCCACTACCTGTTGAAGATGTATATGTTAATTTATTTGACTCTACTTTCGTTCCATTTTTATCTAATACTGTTGCATTATAATTTACATAGTCTCCCACTTTAACATATTTTGCTATATCTACATATTCACTTACATTACCATCTTCATCTATTAAATAACTTCTTTCACTATCTAAATATGTTACTATAAATGGTGCAACTTCCGATAATGTATAATCTGATCCTTCAACTCCTATATAATTTGTAAGCTCATCATTTAAATAATTTCTTTTTATTTGTCCTTCATTATCCTTTGTATATGCTCCTACTACTGATAATTCTATTTTTTCTTTTTCCTCTTCTATTTGTGTTTGCTCTTTTGCATCTGTCGCCCTTATTAATATTCCGTTTTCTCCTGTTAAAGTTGCTATTGTTATTCCTGCCAAGATTAGTAATACAATTACTGTTATAACTAAGGCTATAAGCGTTATTCCTTTTGCTTTCATCTTTTTTTCATTAGTTTCTCTTGATTTATTCTTTTCTTTTAACATTTGTTTACTTCCTTTCATTTCTTGTTATTTCTTTTTTAAAATATCATATCCAAAACTTTTTGTCTATATTTTTTTATCATTTCAAATGTATATTCTTTTCTATTTTTTATAATTAAGTTAAAAAATTAATGAAAAATTTTATTTGTATAAATAATTGAATTATTAAGCTTTTTTATTAATTTTTATATTTAAATTCTAATTTTTTTATTTATATTTTTATATTCACTATATATTGACTTTTTCCTTTAGAAATGATATAGATTCATATATATTTAAAATATCATTAATTTTTTAACTTAATTACATATCTAAACAATTATTAAATCAAGTAAAAAACCTCTTATTATTCTCATCTCTTTATTTTCTTAACATACTCAATTCATACTTATTTTCTAATAATTACCTCTTACTTTATTTATATTATTAACACTTTCTTTTTATTTATTCTGTTATTTTTTAATATCAATTATAAATTAGTAATTTACAATACTTACCACACCAAGTAAAAAAATAGCAGAGGCAATCTGCTATTTTTTACTATTCTATTTCAATATATTTTTTAGTATCTTCTATTTTTTTCTTATCTTGTTTTGGTAATTCTATTTTTAAAGTTCCGTTTTTAAAACTTGCTTTTATATCTTCTTCTTTTATATCTTCACCTACATAGAAACTTCTTGAACATTCTCCTACATATCTTTCTTTATGAACATATTTACTGTCTTTATCATTTTCTATATCTTTATTCATTGTAGCATGTATATTTAGGTATCCATCTTCAATTTCTATTTTGATGTTTTCTTTTTCATATCCCGGTAAATCTACTTCTATTTGGTATTTATCTCCTTTCTCTTTAATGTCTGTTTTCATTAGTTTACTTTCACCCCTTGTGAAAAATGGGTCATTAAACATTTCATCGAATAAATCAAATTCGTTTTTTCTTCTTGGTATCATCATCATAATAAATCACTCCTTCTTTATTTTTTGTGTTGACACCTTTTAGTGTTTGCACATATAAAAAGCTTTTTTCTTTCTATACATTATTATTATATCTCATTTTTTAGCAAAGTCAAGTAAAGAATGCTAAAATTCACAAAACTTTCATATTTACTTCATTTTTTCTATTAGATGCTTGTATTTCAGGTCGTAAATATGTTTTTGAAATTTTTTTATAATTATTTTTAAAAATTTTTTTCATATAAATATTTATTTTTTTATTGGTTATAATAAAAATGGTGATAAATGTGAAAAACAAAAAATGGATTTTAATTATTTTTTTAATTTTAGGTCTTGCAATCTTATTTTATTTTATAGACCCTTTTAATTTTTTTGGCAAAAACAACAATACTTATTTAGCAGAAAAAAGTTCTACTAGTCGGTAATAATAATGTTAATGAAGCAGGCCAAACAAATACTGATAATTCTCAACCAAATAATCAATCTAACCAAAATGATAATTCAAATATCATTTCTAATGAATCATCTTCAGAAAATACTGCTTCTCCATCAGAAACTAGGCAAGGTGTATTTACTGAGCCTGTAGAAAAAACAATTTCAAGCTTTTCTACTAAAATATATTCAAATGATAGTAGTAGACAAAATAATGTTCAAATTACTTGTAATACATTAAATGGAACAATTGTAAAAAACAAAGAGACTTTTTCTTTTTGCAATACAGTAGGTCCTTCAACAAGTGCAAAAGGTTATCAAGAAGCGGATATATTCGACCACAATGGTAAAAAGAAAAAAGGTTTTGGTGGAGGTAATTGCCAAGTAAGTACTACATTATATAATGCTGTATTATCTGTTCCTACATTAGAAGTAACAGAAAGACATGAACACAGTAACTATGTTCCATATATTGAAGATGGAAAAGATGCTGCTGTTGCATATGGGAGTTATGATTTAAAATTTGTAAATAATACAGGATCTGATATAAAAATTTTAGCATCAGCAACTGCTGAAGCAGTTACAGTAACTATATTATCTATTTAATCGTTAATCTAAACTTGTTTTTTAGACTTGAATCCTTTTGCCTTTAATCTCTGTGTGCAATCTTTGATT
>CAKNNA010000011.1 GCA_930989765.1 uncultured Clostridium sp.
GAACGGAATTTTAAGATATATCAATACTTCTAGCCTTAACTTAAATAGACATTGACATCCCCAAAGTTCACTATCAATTTAAAGTTCATCTGCAGTATTAGATATATTATTTATAATTAAATTACAAATATTCATTATACTAGTAATAAACTTGTATTCTTCATTTAGGCAATTGTAATCTAATAATTTTTTAAAAGGTCGTGGCTCAAAAAATGCTTTTGAGCTTGAAAATCTCATATATAAAGAATTGTTTTTGATAGTAAATTCAGGATATATTTTATATTTTTTCTTAAAATCTAGAATCATCTGCATTTGGCTTGCTGTAAATAATTGCATAGTTATAATATTATTATCAGAATAAATGTCATATATTTTTTCAAAATCTGGAGAATCCATTTCTATTCTGTCTAATTTATTAATTTTAAAGTTAAATATAGAGAATTTATTTTTTAATAAAGAATTTTTCCTTATATGAATTTTTGAAGGTATGTTTTTTTCTAATGTAATATGTATAAATAATCCTTTAAATATAGTTGTATATGTAGAATGTCCTTTACTGTCTTTGGTTTCGTTTTCTGTTTTTACTTCTGCCATAGTAAATGGAAATTTATTTTGAAATTTACCAGATATGCTATCTTCTGATGTGAATCTGTCAAAATATTGTTCGAATTCAGCATTTTTGTATAAACTAGGACTTATACCAATATTTGGCATATAGTTAAATGAGTCATCATAATTTTTTATTAAATTATTAATTATATTTTTCTTGTAAAATGAGATATAACTTTTTGGGTGATATTGTATAAGAAGTGTAAGAAAAACAATATAAAGAATACCTATAAAAATAAGTAGTGATTTTGCACTAGGTATAAAAATTATAAGTAGTAGTATAATAATTGTTAAAATTAAAAAAATGCCAATTTTAAGATTTCTTTGTTTTTTTTCATATAAAGAGGCTCCGAGAATGTAGTTCTTTATATAAATTGGTATATATATCATTAAAATTTTTCATAAATAAATCCCCTTAAAAATATAAATGTTTTGACATTAAAAAATATATTATTCAATATTATATTTTAATATTTATATTATTACTTGCTTCTTCATCAGCTTCAAATAAATCTTCATCACTAAATTTAAAAAGTTTAGCAATAATATTTGCAGGAAAAGAATTAATACATATATTATATTTTGTAACACATGAATTGTAAATTCTTCTTGCTGCTTGAAGCTGGCTTTCTATTTTACTTAAACTTTTTTCTAGGTTTAAAAAATGTTCATCAGCTTTAAGTTCTGGGTAGTTTTCGCCTATTGCAATAATTTCTTTGAATTCTTTATTTACAACTTCACCATCTTTTAAATTTTTGGTTTCAAAATATTTGCTTCTGCTTTCTGTGATTTTAGTAAAAACATTTTCTTCATGTTTAGAATATGTTTTTACACATTCTACTAAATTAGGAATTAAATCAAATCTTTGTGTAAGATAAACATCGATTCCAGACTTTGATTGTTTTATTCTATTTTCTAAATTTATTATATAGTTGTATTGGATAATTATATATAATATTAATATTGCAATGATTATTAAAATTGTTGTCATATTTTCCTCCATTTTATTATATAGATATAATTAAAATTTTGCTTCATATAATTTTTTTATGTGTATAATAAGAAAATTTATGTAAGATTAATTAGAATTATAACATTTATAAAAAAGTGATGCAATAGTAAAATTTATAAAAATTTCCAAAAAACCTTGACACACAGCCAAAAACATTATATAATATACACGCATAAAAAAGCGATGAAGCCAAATGTAGCTACACACCTACAAAAATAGGCGATGGAGGGAACTTTGGTGGAGTATGTTATGGCAAAGACCAGGCGGTAAGTTATAAAATAACACTTATCCCAAAAATTTATAATGCGTTTTTTGGGCTTAAAAATAGGAGTTATTCGAAACGCCAGAGTGCGTTTTTACTTGCCACGGTAATTTTAGTAACAAATAATTGTTACTACAGGCAAAAAAGCCAATACAATATTTTAAAAGGAGGGAAAATTACAATGGCAAATTCAACAGTTGTAACAAGTGAAAAAATAAGAATAAGACTAAAAGCTTATGACCATGTAATTTTAGATCAGTCTGCTGAAAGAATAGTAGATACTGCTAAAAAAACAGGAGCAAAAGTATCAGGTCCTATTCCACTACCAACACAAAAGGAAATAGTTACAATCTTACGTTCTCCACACAAATATAAAGATTCAAGAGAACAATTTGAAATGAGAACACATAAAAGAGTTATAGACATTTTATATCCAACACAAAAAACAGTTGACAGTCTAATGAAATTAGAATTACCAGCTGGTGTAGATATAGAAATAAAACTATAATATACTTTTAATTTATTCAAAAGAAAATTTAAAAATAGAAATAAAAAATTTTGAATTCAATATTCAAATAAATTTCACAAAAATCAAATAAAATTCAATACTACTAATAAAGTAGCATCAAAACCAAGCTGATATACATTTAAAAATGCAATATAAATATCAGCCAATAGTTAGGAGGAATAAAAATGGAAAAAGGAATAATAGGAAGAAAACTAGGAATGACACAAATATTTGATGAAAAAGGAAATGTTATTCCAGTAACAGTTATAGAAGCAGGTCCTTGTGTTGTAGCACAAGTTAAAACAGTAGAAACAGACGGATATGATGCAGTGCAACTAGGATTTGGAGAAATAAAAGACAAACACATAAACAAACCAAAAAGAGGACACTTTGCAAAAGCAGGTCTTGTAAACAAAAAACACTTAAGAGAATTCAGACTAAATAAAGTAGAAGGAATAAAAGTTGGAGATGAAGTAAAAGCAGATATATTTAAGGCTGGAGAAAGAGTTGATATCCAAGGAACAACAAAAGGAAAAGGATTCCAAGGTGTTATAAAAAGACATGGACAAAGTAGAGGACCAATGGGACATGGTTCAATGTATCACAGAAGACCAGGTTCAATGGGACCAACATCAACACCAGGAAGAGTATTTAAAGGTAAAAAACTACCAGGACATATGGGAAGAGTTACAGTTACAATACAAAATCTAGATGTTGTAAAAGTAGATATGGACAAAAATGTAATACTAGTTAAAGGTAGTGTACCAGGAGCAAAAGGAGCTATCTTAAAAGTAAAATCAACAGTAAAGGCTAGTAAATAGAAGGGAGGAGGAAAATAGATGCTAAAAATAGATGTATTAGATATGAATGGTAAAAAAGTAAGTGATTTAGAACTTGCTGAAAGTGTATTTGGAATAGAGCCAAATGAAGCGATAGTACATAGTGTATTAGTTAATTATTTAGCAAACAGACGTCAAGGAACACAAAGCACAAAAACTAGAGCAGAAGTTTCTGGTGGTGGAAGAAAACCATGGAGACAAAAAGGAACAGGTAGAGCAAGACAAGGAAGTACAAGAGCACCACAATGGATAAAAGGTGGTATAGCATTAGGTCCAAAACCTCGCTCATATAAATATACAGTTAATAAAAAAGAAAAAAGATTAGCAATTAAATCTGTTCTAAGTTCAAAAGTTTTAGAAAAAGAACTAACAGTAGTAGATAAATTAGAATTAAAAGAAATAAAAACAAAAAATATGCAAAAAGCATTACAAGATTTAAAATTAACAGGAAAAACATTAATAATATTACCAGAAAAAAATGAAAATGTTTATATGTCAGCAAGAAACTTAAATGGAGTTAAAACAATTTTATTAAACAATATAAACATATTTGATTTATTAAAATATACTAATTTAATACTTCCTGTAGATACTGTTAAGAAAATAGAGGAGGTGTATGCATAATGTTACCAGAAGAAATAATAATAGCACCAGTTGTTACAGAAAAAAGTAATGATGAATTACAAGAAGGTAAATACACTTTCAAAGTAAACAAAAAAGCAACAAAAGTTGAAATTGCAAAAGCAGTTGAAAAACTTTTTGAAGTAAAAGTATTAAAAGTAAATACAATGTCAGTAAAAGGAAAACAAAAAAGAGTAGGATACCATACAGGAAAAACTTCTGATTGGAAAAAAGCAATAGTAACTATTGATACAAATCCAGAAGAAGTAACATATCTTGGAAAAGGTGGTAAACAAATTAAAGGTTCTAAAAAATTCAAAGATTCAATTGATGAATTTATGGGAGCTTAAGGTATAAAAATGGAAAATAAAGAAGAAAGAAAGAAATTTTTAAAGGTACTTCAAGGTGGACTCCCAAGTATTAGAGAAATAAAAAAATTGCTTCCAATACAATTACAAGAAATAAAGCATAGAATAAGAAATTTAAAAGATGTAAATCAAGATTTAATAAAAGAAACGCAAGAACAAATAGACGAATTGGAAGCAAAATATGGAGAAAACCTTAAAGAACTATATAAATTTCAAGATTATGAGCTTTTGCAGTTATATAGAATAATAAATGATAAAAATTTCACATTTTTTATAGAACAAGCAGAGCAAATAAAAGATAATCAAATAAAAAGAAATAGTATTCATCTAATAAAAGATGAAAATAAAAAAGATATCGGGAAAGAACCCGGAGAATAAAGAATATCTGCATATGGAGCAGGAAAAAATCCATAAAAGAAAGGAAGAGAAAAAAACATGGGAATGAAACATTTTAAACCATATACACCATCAAGAAGAAATATGACAGTTTCAGACTTTGCAGAAATTACAAAGAAAACTCCTGAAAAATCTCTACTTGCTAAAAAGAAAGAAAATGCAGGAAGAAACTCATATGGAAGAATAACAGTAAGACATCAAGGTGGTGGAAATAGACAAAAATATAGAATAGTAGATTTTAAAAGAAAAAATGATAACAAAGAAGCAACAGTTATTGGAATCGAATATGATCCAAATCGTAGTAGCAACATAGCTTTAATTCAATATGAAGATGGAGAAAAAGCATATATCTTAGCACCACAAGGATTAACAGATGGTGATAAAGTAATATCTGGTGAAGCAGTAGATATAAAACCAGGAAACTGTATGCCAATATCTTCAATACCAGTAGGTACATTAATTCATAATATAGAATTAAACCCAGGTCAAGGAGGAAAATTAGTAAAAGCTGCAGGACAAAGTGCACAACTTATGGCAAAAGAAGGAAAATATGCACATGTTAGATTACCTTCAGGAGAAATGAGATTAATTTTAGCAAGATGTAGAGCAACAATAGGAGTTATAGGAAACTCTGACCATGAAAATGTAAAATTGGGAAAAGCAGGAAGAAAACGTCATATGGGATGGAGACCAGAAGTTAGAGGATCTGTAATGAACCCAGTAGATCACCCACATGGTGGTGGTGAAGGTAGAGCACCAGTAGGACATGCAGGACCATTAACACCTTGGGGTAAACCAGCATTAGGATATAAGACAAGAAATAAAAAGAAAACAACAAATAAATTTATAGTAAAAAGAAGAAAATAGAAGATAGATTAATTTTTAAATGTAATTTAAAAGTATAAAATAAATTTAAAAATGAATTATCAAGAACAAAAAAAGAAATTACCTTGGAAAGGAGGACATAAAAATATGTCTAGATCAAGCAAGAAAAAACCTTTTGTACAAGAAAAATTACTAAAAAGAATAGAAGCTATGAATGAAACAGGAGCAAAAGAAGTTTTAAAAACATGGTCAAGAGCATCTACAATATATCCACAAATGGTAGGACATACAATTGCTGTACATGATGGGAGAAAACATGTTCCAATATATATAACAGAAGAAATGATTGGACACAAATTAGGTGAATTTGCTCCTACAAGAACATTTAAAGGTCATGCAGGAGAAAAAACAACAAAAGTTGGAAAATAAAAAAATTACTAAATAAATTTTACTTTATCAAAAAGGAGGTAAATAAAAGTGCAAGAGCAAGAAATAGCCAAAAATGAAGCAAGAGCAACTTTAAAATATGCAAGAATATCAGCTAGAAAAGTAAAAATAGTTGCAGATTTAATAAGAGGAAAAAATGTAGATGAAGCTTTGGCAATAGTAAAATTTACACCAAAAGCATCATCAGAATTAATAGAAAAATTATTAAAATCAGCTATAGCAAATGCTGAAAATAACCATGGATTAAATAAACAAAATTTATATGTTGCTGAAATATATGCAAACCAAGGTCCAACACTAAAAAGAATAAGACCAGCTGCAAAAGGTTCAGCAGTAAGAATAAGAAAAAGAACAAGTCATGTTACAATAGTTCTAAAAGAAAAGGAGGATTAAACCAAATGGGACAAAAGGTACATCCAACAGGTGTAAGAGTTGGAATAATAAAAGACTGGAACTCAAAATGGTATGCTAATTCTAAAGATTTTTCAGAATTTTTAGTAGAAGACCAAAAAATACGTAAATTTTTAAAGAAAAAATTATACGCAGCTGGAATCGCTAAAATAGAAATAGAAAGAACAGCAAAAGCCATTAAAGTTAATTTATATACAGCAAAACCAGGAATAGTAATAGGAAAAGGTGGAGCTGGAGCAGAAAGCATAAAACAAGAACTTTCAAAAGTAATAGGAAAAAATATTAATTTAAATATTGTTGAAGTAAAAAACATAGATACAGACAGCCAATTAGTTGCTGAAAATATTGCAGGACAACTAGAAAGAAGAATTTCATTCAGACGTGCAATGAAACAATGTATGCAAAAAGCAATAAAAGCAGGAGCTTTAGGAATTAAAACTTCAGTATCTGGAAGATTAGGTGGAGCCGACATGGCAAGAACAGAATTCTATAAAGAAGGAAATATTCCTTTACAAACTTTAAGAGCAGATATAGATTATGGATTTGCAGAAGCAGATACAACATATGGAAAAATCGGTGTAAAAGTTTGGATATATAAAGGAGAAGTTCTTCCAGCTAAAAAAGTGGAAGGAGGAGAAGCATAATGCCATTAATGCCAAAAAGAACAAAATTTAGAAAAATGCAAAAAGGTAGAATGAGAGGAAAAGCAACAAGAGGAACACGTGTTACTGATGGTGAATATGGACTTCAAGCAGTAACTGCAGGATTAATTACAAGTAATCAAATAGAAGCAGCACGTATTGCTATGACTCGTTATATAAAAAGAGGAGGTCAAGTTTGGATAAAAATATTTCCAGACAAACCAATAACATCAAAACCTATAGGAACTCGTATGGGTAAAGGAAAAGGAGCTCCAGAATATTGGGTAGCTGTTGTAAAACCAGGAAGAGTAATGTTTGAAATTGCTGGTGTACCAGAAGAAACAGCTAGAGAAGCTTTACGTTTAGCAATGAATAAACTACCAGTAAAAGCAAAATTTGTTACTAAGGAAACAGAAAAGGTAGGTGAAAATGATGAAGATAAATAAAATAAGAGAAATGTCTTCACCAGATTTAGAGAAAGAATTAGGTGAACTAAAACAAGAATTATTCAAATTAAAATTTAGTTTAGCTACTCATGGATTAGATAATCCAATGAAAATAAAGGAAGTAAAAAAGGATATAGCTAAAATAAACACAATATTAACAGAAAGAAAAATTCAAGAAGCAAAGAAATAAGTATTATAAAAAGTACAAATACAATATTAAAATAGGCTTATCAAGTAATAAGAAGGAGGATTTATAAATGGAAGAAAGAAATCTTCGTAAAACTATGGTAGGAACTGTACTATCTAATAAAATGGATAAAACAGTAGTAGTTGCTGTAGAAACAAGAGCAAAACATACAGTTTACTCAAAAACTATGAAGAAAACATATAAACTAAAAGCCCATGACGAAGAAAATGCTTGTCAAATAGGTGATAAAGTTAAAGTTATGGAAACAAGACCACTTTCTAAAGATAAAAGATGGAGAGTAGTTGAAATAGTAGAAAAAGCTATCATTAAATAAATGATATAATAACTTAAATGTTCTTAATAAATATAATATTTTTAACTTAATAAAAAAATATTATAATAAAAGAAATTTTAAATATCATTATAAAATGATACTAAAAGAAAGGAGAAACCTAAAATGATACAACAACAAACAATATTAAAAGTAGCAGATAACACAGGTGCAAAAGAAATTATGTGCATTAGATGTTTAGGTGGTTCATTTAGAAAAACTGCAAACATAGGTGATGTTATAGTTGCTTCAGTTAAATCAGCAACACCAGGTGGCGTTGTAAAAAAAGGTGATGTTGTAAAAGCTGTTATTGTTAGAAGTAAAAGAGGACTAAGAAGAGCAGATGGTTCATACATAAAATTTGATGAAAATGCAGCTGTAATAATAAAAGAAGATAAAACACCAAGAGGAACACGTATATTTGGACCAGTAGCAAGAGAATTAAGAGACAATGATTATATGAAAATATTATCATTAGCTCCAGAAGTTTTATAGTCTTTTATAAATTAATTAAAAAATGCAATAAAAATTTTTATATAAGTTTAAATAAAAATTCTAAGAAAAGGAGGAAAAAACTCTTATGAAGATAAAAAAAGGTGATAATGTTGCAGTTTTATCTGGAAATGATAAAGGAAAAACTGGAGAAGTTTTAGAAGTATTACCAAAACAAGATAAAATTGTTGTAAAAAATGTAAATATAAGAAAAAAACACGTAAAACCTAGAAAAGCAGGAGAAGAAGGCGGAATATTATCAGTAGAATGTGCAATTCCAGCATCAAAAGTAAATGTTGTATGTCCAAAATGTGGAAAAGCAGCAAAAGTTGGTTTTGTAATTGAAAATGATAAAAAAGTTCGTGTTTGCAAAAAATGTGGTGCAAAATTGAAATAGATATAGAAAGGAGGCTTAAGCTAAGCGATGGAAAAATTAAAGGAAAAATACATAAAAGAAGTAGTACCAGCATTAATGAAAAAATTTAATTATAAATCAGTAATGCAAGTTCCAAAACTTAACAAAGTAGTAATAAATATAGGTTTAGGAGATGTAAAAGAAAATCCTAAATCACTTGAAAATGCAATGAATGATTTAATGGAAATTACAGGTCAAAGACCAGTAGTTACAAAAGCTAGAAAATCAATTGCAGCATTTAAATTAAGAGAAGGTGTAAATGTAGGATGTAAAGTTACATTAAGAGCAGATAAAATGTATGATTTTGTTTATAAACTATTTAATGTAGCACTTCCAAGAGTTAGAGATTTTAGAGGAGTATCACAAGACTCATTTGATGGTAGAGGAAACTACAGTATGGGTGTAAAAGAACAATTAATATTCCCTGAAATTGAATATGATAAAATCGATAAAATCAGAGGAATGGATATAATATTTGCAACTACTGCAAGTTCAGATGAAGAAGCAAAAGAATTATTAAAACTTTTAGGTATGCCTTTCAAAAATTAGTCAAAAGGAGGAAAAAAAGTAATGGCTAAAAAATCAATGAAAGTAAAACAAGCAAGACCACAAAAATACAAAACAAGAGAATACAACAGATGTAAATTATGTGGTAGACCACATGGCTATATCAGAAAATATGGTATTTGTCGTGTATGCTTTAGAGAATTAGCTCATAAAGGAGAAATACCAGGTGTTAAAAAAGCTAGTTGGTAAAATTAACATTATGTATTAAAATAAAATAGTTTAAAAATTTAAATATAAATTTTACTAAAAGTCAATATAGTGGTGTTAAGAAATAACCTAACTATTAAACAGAAAAGGAGGGAATATAAATTGAATACAACAGACCCAATTGCAGATATGTTAACAAGAATAAGAAATGCAAATACTTCAAAACATAAAATAGTTGATGTACCAGCATCAAATTTGAAATTAGGTATTGCTGAAATATTATTTAAAGAAGGATATATAAAATCTTTTGAAGAAATAAAAGATGAAAGTCAAGGAATAATAAGAATTACTTTAAAATATGATGAAAAAGGTAAAAGAGTTATAGATGGACTAAAAAGAATAAGTAAACCAGGTTTAAGAGTATATGCAGGAAAAGATGAATTACCACAAGTATTAAATGGTTTAGGAATTGCTATAATTTCTACATCTAAAGGATTAAAAACAGATAAAGAAGCAAGAGAGCTAGGTGTAGGAGGAGAAGTTTTAGCATATATTTGGTAAAATGGGGAAAACCCTAATAGTAAAATTGACGAAAAGGAGGAAAACAAAGAAATGTCAAGAATAGGAAATAAACCTATTACAGTTCCAGATGGTGTAGAAGTTAAAATAGATGGACATCATATAACTGTAAAAGGACCAAAAGGTACATTAGAAAGAGAAATACATAAAAATATAAGCCTAGAAATGGATGGAAACACTATTAAAGTTATAAGAAAAAATGATGAAGCTCAAAATAAGAGTTTACATGGTTTAACAAGAACTTTAATAAACAATATGCTAATTGGTGTTAAAGATGAATTTACTAGGGAATTGCAAATAAATGGAGTTGGTTATAGAGTTTCAAAACAAGGAAAAGATTTAAATCTTGTTTTAGGATATTCACACCCAGTAATTTTTGAAGCACCAGAAGGAATTACTTTTGATGTTCCAAACCCAAATACAATAATAGTAAAAGGAATTGATAAAGAATTAGTAGGGCAAACAGCAGCAGTTATAAGAACAAAAAGACCACCTGAAGTATATAGAGGTAAAGGTATTAAATATGCTGAAGAAGTTATTAGACGTAAAGAAGGAAAAACAGGTAAATAGTATATAACTATTTAAATAGAAAATAAAAGCAAAACTTTAAATTAGAAAATAATAAAATGAAATAATAGATATTAATCTATAAAATAGATCTATAATATATACCTTGAATTTTATAGAAGAAAGGAGAAAAAAATGGTTAAGAAGACAGATAGAAAAATGGAAAGACAAAGAAGACATTTAAGAGTAAGAAGAAAAATATCTGGAACAGCAGAAAGACCAAGACTTTGTGTATATAGAAGTAATACAAATCTATATGTACAAATTATAGATGATGTAAAAGGATATACTTTAGTAAGTGCTTCAACATTAGACAAAGAAATAAAAACAAAATATGCAAATAAAGAAGCTGCAAAAGAATTAGGTTTACTAATTGCAAAAAAAGCAAAGGCAAAAAATATAGAAACAGTAGTTTTTGACCGTGGTGGATATATATATCATGGAGTTGTAAAAGAGCTTGCAGAAGCTGCAAGAGAAGGCGGATTAAAATTTTAATATAAAGAGGAGAAAAACTTAAGATATTAAAAAATTTAAAGTCCCCTGACTATTAAAAAAAGGAGGGTAAAATTGCCAAATGGAAGAAAAAAACGAATTAAAAGAAAAAGTAGTTGCCATCAACAGAGTTGCTAAAGTTGTAAAAGGTGGAAGAACATTTAGATTTAGTGCAGTAGTAGTTGTAGGTGATGAAAATGGACATATAGGTGTAGGTAATGGAAAAGCAGCTGAAGTTCCAGATGCTATAAAAAAAGCTATACAAGAAGCAAAGAAAAACTTAATAGAAGTTCCAATAGTTGGTACAACTGTGCCTCATGAATTTGTAGGAAAATTCGGAAGTGCAAGTGTTTTATTAAAACCAGCAGCAGTTGGTACTGGAGTTATAGCAGGAGGAAGTGTTAGACCAGTACTAGAACTTGCAGGATATAAAGATATAAGAACAAAAGTTATAGGAACAAATAATCCAAGAAATGTAGTTTATGCTACAATAGAAGGATTAAAATCAATGCAAACAATAGAACAAGTTGCTAAAAAAAGAGGTAAAAAAGTAGAAGAAATTTTATAATAAACTATTGTAATAAAATAAAAAAAATTATAAAATAAATACGAAAATTAAAAAGATGAACACTACAAATTCAAAAGGTTTAAGGAGGTGCAAGCGAAAATGAAATTAAATGAATTAAAACCAGCAGTAGAAAAAAAGGCAAGAACAAGAAGAGGTCGTGGTATGGCTTCAGGTCTTGGAAAAACTTCAGGTAGAGGACATAAAGGACAAAAAGCAAGATCTGGTGGAGGAGTAAGACGTGGTTTTGAAGGTGGACAAACACCATTATATAGAAGACTACCAAAAAGAGGATTTAAAAACATAAACTCTAAAAACTATACAGAAGTAACTTTCGCTATGTTAAATAAATCAAAATCACAAGATGTAACTCAAGAAAGTTTATTGCAAGAAGGAATTATAAGCAAAATAAATGACGGAATAGTAATACTTGCTACTGGAAAATTAGAAAAAAAATTAAATGTAAAAGCCGTTAGATTTACAAAAAAAGCAAAAGAAGAAATCGAGGCTTTAGGTGGAAAGGCTGAGGTGATTTAGTTGTTTAAAACAATAGCAAATGCTTTTAAAACACCAGAGGTAAGAAAAAAATTATTATATACAATATTATTAATAGTAATATTTAGATTAGGTTGTTATATAGCAGTTCCAGGAGTTGATAATGTTGCATTAAATGAAGCAATGTCATCTAGTGATGGAATTGTAGGATTAATAAATATCATCTCAGGAGGGGCGTTTTCAAGATTTTCTGTATTTGCAATGTCAATAACTCCATATATTACAGCATCAATTGTAATACAGTTACTTGCAATGATAATACCATCTTTAGAAAGATTAACAAAAGAAGGTGGAGAAGAAGGAAGAAAAAAGATAAACAAATATACTAAAATGCTAACTATAGTTTTAGCTATAATAGAAGCAGTAGGAATATTCTTATCTTATAGAACTTCTGGAATATTTATTGATGATACATTTTTAACAGGAGCTTTAGTAATAGTAGGTTTAGTTGCAGGAACAGCAATTTTAATGTGGCTTGGTGATCAAATAACAAATAAAGGAATAGGAAATGGAATTTCTATAATTATATTTGTAGGTATTATATCAGGTCTTCCAAGTTTTGTAGGAACATTATGGAGTTTAATATTTACAGATGCAGGATTTAGTACAACAGGATTATTGCTTTCTTTAGGAATAATAATTGGAGCAATAATATTAGTTGCAGGAGTTGTATTTGTACAACAAGCAGAAAGAAGAGTACCAGTACAATATTCTAAAAAAGTAGTTGGAAGAAAAATGATGGGAGCACAAAATACACATATTCCATTAAAACTTGCAATGGCAGGAGTTATGCCAATAATATTTGCATCATCATTTATGACATTTCCAGCTATGATAATACAAATATTTGTAAGTGATATTGCAACTCAAACAGGATTTTTAGCAGCAATATATAATTTTTCTATTGCAACATCATCATCTAATGTTGGAATAGGATATTCAATTGCAAATGCAATAGTGTACTTATTATTAATTATAGGATTCACATTTTTCTATACATATGCAACATTTAATCCAGCAGAAGTTGCAAATAATATAAAAAGAAATGGTGGATTTATACCAGGAATAAGAGCTGGAAAACCAACAACAGAATATTTATCATCAATTATATCTAAGCTTACATGGTTTGGTGGATTATTCTTAGCAATAATTGCAATAATCCCAATGTTTTTAAGATTTACAAACCTAAATATAGCATTTGGTGGTACATCAATATTAATTGTTGTAGGAGTTGCATTAGAAACAATACAACAATTAGAATCACAATTAGTAATGAGACATTATAAAGGATTTTTAGAATAATATTAAACATAAAAAATTATGCAATATTTGTGGATAATAGTAATAAATATTATTATCCACATAAGTTTTTTAAAATATAAAAACAGAATTTATTACCTAAAACAAACTAAACTATATTGTGTAAAGCTATAACAAATTGACTGTTTTATATAAAAAAAGTAATTTTTTTAATGCTTATTAAAACTAAGAAATAGATTTCTATAAAAAACAAAAATTTAATACAAAAAATAAAATATTTATTATTTAAGTATTTAATAAGTATTACAAAGATTATTTAAAGCAAAAAATTAGGAGGATAAAAATATGAATATTATAATGTTAGGAGCGCCAGGAACAGGTAAAGGAACAGTTGCAGGAATATTGCAAGAAAGAATAGGAATAAAGCAAGTATCAACTGGAGACATATTCAGAGAAAATATAAAAAATGGAACAGAACTTGGAAAAATTGCAGATAGCTATATATCTAAAGGACAGCTAGTGCCAGATGATATAACAATCGGAATAGTAAAGAAAAGATTAGAAGATGAAGATGTAAAAAATGGAATAATATTAGATGGTTTTCCAAGAACAGTATTGCAAGCACAAGAGCTTGATAAAATATTAGAAACTAAAGGGCAAAAAATAGATTTAGTAATAAACCTAACAACACCAGAAGAAGAAATTATAGAAAGAATAGTAAATAGAAGAGTATGTTCAAATCAAGAATGTAAAACAGTATATAACTTAATATTAAATCCACCAAAAAAAGAAGGAATATGTGACAAATGCGGCTCACAATTAATAAAACGTAAAGATGATAACATAGAAACAGTAAAGCAAAGATTTGAAAATTATATAAAGCAAACAAGTCCACTAATAGA
This sequence comes from uncultured Clostridium sp., assembly GCA_930989765.1. Lineage (GTDB taxonomy): Bacteria > Bacillota > Clostridia > TANB77 > CAG-508 > CAG-269. Next base: position 14,445 of record CAKNNA010000011.1, read on the forward strand.
TTATTATGAAAAACAAGGAAACTTATATACAGCTGTAGTAAGCAAGCAAATAAATAAACTAGGAAAAGATGTAGCAGAAGACATTATAGAAAAAATTTCCCAAAAGTAAAGTTCATGTCCATTTTGGTGTCCATTTGGTGACAGTCCCCAAAAGGACAAAAAGGAAAAAAATGTAAAAATGTCCCAAAGGTGACAGTCCCCAAAAGGACATTTAAAGGATGGAAGGAAGCGAAAAGATTGGTAACAATTAAATCTAAAAAAGAAATTGAATTAATGAAAGAAGCATGCAAGGTTGTAGCTTTGACATATAAAGAGTTAGAAGAAAAAATAAGACCTGGAATGACTACTTATGAATTAGACCAAATTGCCGAAAAAAAGATGAGAAGTTTAGGGGCAATTCCAGCTGAAAAGGGTTATGATATTGGAATTAAGGGAGTACCAAGATTTCCAGCATCAATTTGTGTGTCAATTAATGATGAAGTAATTCATGGAATTCCATCAAAAGATAGAGTAATTAAAGAAGGAGATATTGTAAGTGTAGATACAGTAGCTTTAAAAAATGGCTTTAATGGTGATGCTGCAAGAACTTTTATGATAGGAAATGTTTCAAAAGAGGCAAAAAGATTAGTAGAAGTTACAAAACAAGCTTTTTTTGAGGGGATAAAATATGCCAAAAGTGGAAATAGAATAGGTGATGTATGTCATGCTATTGGTGAATATGTTAAATCACAAGGATTTTCTGTTGTAAGAGAATTTCAAGGTCATGGAATAGGAAGACAAATGCATGAAGATCCAGGCATACCAAATTATGGAAAAGCAGGAAGAGGTATAAGGCTAGAACCTGGTATGACACTTGCAATAGAGCCTATGGTAATACAAGGAAAACCAAATATTTTAGAACTTGATGATGGTTGGACAATAGTAACTGAAGATGGAAGTTTAGCTTCACATTATGAAAATACAATTTTAATTACAGAAAAAGAGCCAGAAATATTGACAATTCTTTAATAATGTTGTATACTGTAATAGTTATTATGCACAATTGGCAAATTATGCAAAAAAATATATAAAAAGCTCTTTATAGGAGGGGATAAAATGGCAAAGGAAGATGTTATAGAAGTAGAAGGAACAGTAGTGGAAGCACTACCAAATACAAATTTTAAAGTAGAACTTGAAAATGGGCATCAAATATTAGCACATATTTCAGGAAAACTTAGGATGAACTATATAAAAATATTGCCAGGAGATAAAGTAAAAGTAGAACTTTCTCCATATGACCTAACAAGAGGTCGTATTACATGGAGAGCAAAATAGTTAAAAAATTAACCCACATAAATAAAAAGCAGAAAATAATTTATAAGTAGGCTAGAAATTAAAACTACAAGAAATACTTTAGTTAAATTCTGTATTTATACAAGGAGGTGCAGAAAATGAAAGTAAGACCATCAGTTAAAAAAATGTGTGACAAATGTAAAGTAATTAAAAGAAAAGGTGTTATTAGAGTTATATGCGAAAACCCTAAACACAAACAAAGACAAGGTTAATTAATCAAAATATGTTTATAACACAAATGAGGTAGCGGCTGTGGAATCAAAAAGATTTCCATATCAAATTTGTGTTTATATATATGTCTTAAGAATCTAAAGACCACAAAAATGTGCATTTCACTTTAGATAATTTAAGACAAGCAAATAGAATAAAATTTGGAGGTGCAAAAAAATATGGCTCGTATCGCAGGAGTAGATTTGCCTAAAGAAAAAAGAGTAGAAATAGGACTTACATATATCTATGGTATAGGATTAACAAGTTCTAAAAAAATCTTAGAAAAAGCTGGAGTAAATCCAGACACTAGAGTTAAAGACCTAACAGCAGAAGAAGAAAATGCAATAAGAAGAGTAATTGACGAAGAATACAAAGTAGAAGGTGACTTAAGAAGAGAAGTAGCTTTAAATATAAAAAGATTAACAGAAATTGGTTGCTATAGAGGTCTAAGACATAGAAGAGGTTTACCAGTAAGAGGGCAAAGAACAAAAACAAATGCTAGAACAAGAAAAGGTCCAAGAAAATTGGTAAGCAAAAGTAAAGCAAAATAAAAAGCAAAAAAAATTTAAAATCAAATATCTAACAAAATAAATAAAAGGAATTTCCAAATAAGGAGGGAATAATATAAGATGGCTAATAAAACACAAGCTAGAAAACCAGTAGCTAGAAGAAATAGAAAAAATATTGATAAAGGTCAAGCACATATTCATTCTAGTTTTAACAATACAATAGTTACAATAACTGATACTCAAGGAAATGCAATATCTTGGGGAAGTGCTGGAGAATTAGGTTATAAGGGTTCAAGAAAAAGCACACCATTTGTTGCAGGACAAGTAGCAGAAACAGCTGCAAAAGCTGCAATGGAACATGGATTAAAAACAGTAGAAGTATTTGTAAAAGGACCAGGAGCAGGAAGAGAAGCAGCAATAAGAGCTTTGCAAACAGCTGGACTAGAAATAAGTGCAATAAAAGATGTAACACCAATACCACACAATGGATGTAGACCACCAAAAAGAAGAAGAGTGTAAAAAAGAAATAAAACAAAAAAATTGCAACACAAAATTCAAAAGTATGAAATATTTCATAACCATAGTGGATATGAATATTATGCAAATGTGTTTTAGTGTTTATGAAGAAAGGAGAAAAAAATGGCAAGATATAAAGACGAGCAATGTCGTATATGCCGTAGAGAAGGACAAAAATTGTTCTTAAAAGGTTCAAGATGTTATTCAGATAAATGTAGTATTTCAAGAAGAAACTATGCACCAGGAGATCATGGACAAAAAAGAGCAAAACTTTCTGAATACGGTACACAATTAAGAGAAAAACAAAAAACAAAAGCATACTATGGAGTTGGAGAAAAACAATTCAGAAAATATTTTGATATGGCATCTAAAGAAAAAGGTGTAACAGGTGAAAAATTATTACAAATATTAGAAAGTAGATTAGACAATGTTGTTTATAGATTAGGATTTGGACAATCAAGAGCACAAGCAAGACAATTTGTAAATCATGGACAATTTGAAGTTAATGGTAAAAAAGTAGATATACCATCTTACTTAGTAAAACCAGGAGATGTAATTACAGTAAGAGAAAATAAAAAAGATAATGCTACGATAAAATTAAATGTTGAAGAAGCATCATCAAGACCAATTCCAGCATGGCTTGAAAAAGATGCAGAAAATTTATCAGCAAAAATTTTAAGACTTGCTGCAAGAGAAGATATAGATTTACCAATAGAAGAACATTTAATAGTAGAGCTTTACTCAAAATAGTAGTATTATACTCAGAGTGTAAGGTTTTTATCAAAAACTTTGAAAGTTTATTTTACAGAAGCTGCAAAAGTTTTTAAAAATATTGAGATTATATCTCAAATTGGGAGGTAAAAATGATAGAATTTGAAAAGCCAAATATTGAATGTTTAGAAGTTGATGATGTAAAAAATTATGCTAAATTTGTATGTGAACCATTAGAAAGAGGATATGGAGTAACAATAGGAAATTCTTTAAGAAGAATATTACTTTCATCACTTCCTGGATCTGCAATTACAAGTGTAAAAATTGAAGGAGTATTGCACGAATTTTCTACAATACCAAATGTTGTAGAAGATGTACCAGAAATTATTGTTAATTTAAAAAATGTTAGATTAAAATCTGAAGGTGACGAAGAAAAAATATTAAGAATAGACTTCAAAGGTGAAGGAGAAGTTACAGCAGCAGATATTGTAACAGATGGAACAGTTGAAATATTAAATCCTGAATTACATATTGCCCAAGTTGCAAAAGGTGGAAGCTTAAACATTGAAATGACTGCTGAAAAAGGTAGAGGATATAATTCTGCTGAAAAAAACAAAAAACCAAATCAAGATATTTCAGTATTACCAATTGATTCAATATTTACTCCAGTAAAAAAAGTAAATTACCAAGTAGAAAATACAAGAGTTGGACAAATGGTAGACTATGATAAATTAATAATAGAAGTATGGACAGATGGAAGTTTAAAAGCACATGAGGCTTTAAGTTTAGCAGCAAAGGTTATGACAGGACATTTAGAATTATTTATAGATTTATCAGAAGCAGCAAAAAATACACAAGTTATGATAGAAAAAGAAGAATCAAAAAAAGAAAAAGTCTTAGAAATGTCTATAGAAGAACTAGAATTATCTGTAAGGTCATTCAACTGCTTAAAACGAGCAGGAATTGCTACTGTTGAAGATTTAATTAATAAATCAGAATCAGATATGATGAAAGTTAGAAATTTAGGTAAAAAATCTTTTGATGAAGTTACAGCTAAACTACATTCATTAGGCTTAGACTTTGCACAAGAGGATGAATAAAAAAAATAAAGAAAAATATTTAAGTAGTAAATAATTAAAGGAAGGTGAAATAAAGTGGCAACAAATAGAAAGCTAGGAAGAACAACAGATATAAGAAAATCAATGCTTAAAACACTTACAACAGATGCAATAGTTCATGGTAAAGTTGAAACAACACTTGCTAGAGCAAAAGAAGTAAAATCTATTGTTGATAGCCTTATATCATTAGCTATAAAAGAAAAAGACAACTTTGAAGAAATTGAAGTTAAAATAAAAAGAGCAAAACTAGATACAAAAGGTAATAAACAAACAGAGCTTGTAAAAAGTAAAAATGGAAAAGAATTTTTAAAAGTTGTAAAAGAAGAAGTTACAGAAAAAAGACAAAAAGATATGCCATCAAGATTAAATGCTAGAAGAAAAATAATGAGAAAAGTAAATAAAGTAAAAAATAGTGATGGTAAAAATATAGATGTACCAGCAATGTTATTTAATGAAATTGCACCTAAATATGCAGGAAAAAATGTTGGTGGTTACACAAGAATAGTTAAAGCTGGTCCAAGAAGAGGAGACGGAGCAGAAGTTGCTATTTTACAATTAATATAAGTTAAAAGAAAGCTAAAATATATGTATTTTGGCTTTTTTTTTTACGAAAACTTTTGTGAATTCATTGCAGACTAGAGCACATTTACTAAAATTATCCTCTAGTCTGTAAGAAGTTCACAAAGAATTCACAATTTTTTTAGCAAAACCTCTTGACAACTGCTAAAAATGGTTATAATATATATAAGGATTAGCAATCAATACAAACGAGTGCTAAAAGAGGTGAGAAAATGTTAAATGATAGAAAGAAAAAGGTATTGCAAGCAATAGTAGAAGAATATGTAAATACAGCAGAACCTGTAAGTTCTACATCATTAACAAACCGAAATGAATTAAACTACAGTAGTGCAACAATAAGAAATGAAATGGCAGACTTAGAAAAATCAGGATACTTAGAAAAAACACACACATCAAGTGGAAGAGTCCCATCAGAAAAGGGATACAGATACTATGTAGATGAATTATTAAGAGATGATAATATAAGTCTAGAAGAAATAAAATACATAAGCGACAAGCTAGAAGCCAAAGTAAATGAAATAGAAGATTTAACAAAAATTACAACAACAACAATATCTGAAATTACGCACTACACAACTGTAGCAATCGGGCCAGGAGCAGAAAACCAACTAATACAAGAAATAAAATTTGTATTACTAGGACCAAGAATGTTAATGGCAATAATCTTAACAACTCAAGGAATGGTAAAAGAAACAATAATAAAATTTGATGAAGATATAACAGAAAAACAAGTAGAAACAATAAATTACATGTTCAATAACAAATTAAAAGGAAAACCACTAGAAATAATAGATATACCACTTGAGAAATACCTAATAAATGAAATGAAATACAGTGTAAAAGTAATAAAACCAATAATAGAACAAATAAGAAAAGTAATAAATGAAGAAAGAACAGTATATCTAGAAGGAGCAAACAGAGCATTTGACCTGCCAGAGTTTAACAGCCTAGAGGTAGCAAAAAACTTCGTAAACATAATAGATGAAAAAGAATTAGTAGCAGATGTATTAGATTCTGGTTTTGCAAAAGACATAAATGTATATATAGGAGATGAAAACGAAAAAGAAGAGTTAAAAGATTTTAGTGTAATAACATTTAAACACAAAGTTGGAGACAAAGATTTAGGAACAATAGGAATAATAGGTCCTAAAAGAATGGATTATTCAAAGGTAATATCAGTAATGAAATATATAAATAAAAAATTAAAAGACAAAGATGTTTAAATAAAATAGTTAAATAAAAATTTTTAATATAAAAAAGAAAGAAGGTACAAAATGGCAGAAGATATAAAACAAAAAAATAATGAAAAAGATCAGCAAGAAGAAGTTCAAGAAACAAAAAAAGTAACTTCTGAAAAAGAAGATTTAAAACAAATTAAAGCTGAATTAGAAGATATTACAGACAGATACAAAAGAGTTTTAGCAGAATTCGAAAACTCAAAAAAAAGAAATCAGAAAGAAAGAGAAAACTTATACAATTCAATTTTAAGTGACATAATAGAAATGATTTTACCAATTTTAGATAACTTAGAAAATGCAGCAAAAGTAGAAACAAAAGATGAAGAATACAAAAAAGGAATTGAACTTGTACTAAAACAATTCCAAGATACATTAAAATCAAAAGGAGTAGAGGAAATAAAGGCACTTGGAGAAACTTTTGATCCAGAGCTTCATGAAGCTGTAAGTAGTGTGCAAGACCCTGAAAAGAAAGAAAAGGAAATAGTACAAGAATATAGAAAAGGATATAAAATTGGAACTAAAGTTATTAGACATTCTATGGTAGTAGTAGCAAATTAAGCAAAAGTAAAAGAGAAATGTCTATGTATGCAATTAATGGAACATTAAGTATAATTGTTAATTTTTTTCTAGAATTTTATGTATTGTACTTGGTATAATAATTCAATCTGGAGTAATGTGGTTATTAAGTTTATTTATGTCTATATTATATTAAAAACTTAAATAATAGTTTGGTGAAGATTATTTAAGATAATTATTTGAAACAAATTCACCTAAAAATAAATATAAGAAAGGAAGATTTTAAAATGGGAAAAATTATAGGAATTGACTTAGGAACAACAAATTCATGTGTAGCAGTAATGGAAGGAGGAGAGCCTGTAGTTATACCAAATGCAGAAGGAAACAGAACAACACCATCTGTAGTAGCATTTAATAAAAATGGGGAAAGACTAGTAGGACAAATTGCAAAACGTCAAGCTGTTACAAACCCAGATAACACAGTTATTTCTATAAAAAGAAAAATGGGAACAGCAGAAAAAGTAAAAATAGATGGAGAAGAGTTTACACCACAAGAAATTTCAGCAATGATATTACAAAAACTAAAAGCAGATGCAGAAAACTATTTAGGACAAAAAGTAACTCAAGCAGTTATAACAGTTCCTGCATACTTTAATGATAGTCAAAGACAAGCAACAAAAGATGCAGGAAAAATTGCAGGACTAGAAGTTTTAAGAATTATAAATGAACCAACAGCAGCAGCTTTAGCATATGGTATGGATAAAGAACAAGACCAAAAAATCCTAATATATGACTTAGGAGGAGGAACATTTGATGTATCTATACTAGATATTGGTGATGGTGTATTTGAAGTTTTATCAACAAGTGGTAATACACATTTAGGAGGAGATGACTTTGATAATAGAATAATAGACTACTTAGCAGACGAATTCAAAAAATCAAATGGAATTGACTTAAGACAAGATAAAATGGCAATGCAAAGATTAAAAGAAGCAGCTGAAAAAGCAAAAATTGAATTATCAGGAGTTGGTCAAACACAAATTAACTTACCATTTATAACAGCAGATAGTTCAGGACCAAAACACTTAGATATAACTTTAACAAGAGCAAAATTTGAAGAATTAATAAAAGACTTAGTAGATGCAACTCAAGGACCAGTAAACCAAGCATTAAAAGATGCAGGATTAACTGCAAATGATATTCATAAAGTATTATTAGTTGGAGGATCAACAAGAGTACCTTGTGTTCAAGAAGCAGTAAAAAGAATAACAGGAAAAGATGCTGATAAAGGAATAAACCCAGATGAATGTGTTGCAATCGGTGCTGCAATTCAAGGTGGAGTTTTATCAGGAGATGTTAAAGACTTAGTATTACTAGATGTAACACCACTTTCACTTGGTATTGAAACATATGGTGGAGTATTTACAAAATTAATTGAAAGAAATACAACAATACCAACAAAAAAATCACAAATATTCTCAACAGCAGCAGATGGTCAAACATCAGTAGAAGTACATGTTCTTCAAGGTGAAAGAGAAATGGCAGCATATAACAAAACATTAGGAAGATTCCAATTAACAGGAATTCCAGCAGCACCAAGAGGTGTGCCACAAATAGAAGTTACATTTGATATAGATGCAAATGGTATAGTACATGTATCAGCAAAAGATATGGCAACAGGAAATGAACAAAATGTATCAATAACAGCATCAACAAATCTTTCAGATGAAGACATTGAAAAAGCAGTAAAAGATGCAGAAGCACATGCTGCAGAAGACAAGAAGAAGAAAGAAGAAATAGAAGTAAAAAATAATGCAGAAAGCTTAATTTATAACAGTGAAAAAACATTAAAAGACTTAGGTGACAAAATTAGTAGTGAAGAAAAAGCAAAAGTTGAAACAGAAATAGAAAATACTAAAAAAGCAGTTGAAACAAACGATACAGAAAAAATAAAAGAAGCAACAGAAAAACTAACAAAAGTATTCTATGATATGTCTGAAAAACTATATAAAAATGCAAATCCAGCAGGAGCACAAGGTGCTGATCCAAATGCAACAGATGCAGGTACAGAAACAGGAGATGCTTCAAATGGAAATTCAGGAAATGATGGAAATGTATATGATGCAGACTATAAAGTAGAAGACGATAATAAATAAAAAAAGAGGGATTAAAGGGATGTTCCCTTAATCCCTTTAAAAAATAAGGAGAATGAAACTATGGCGACAAAAAGAGATTATTACGAAGTTTTAGGAGTTAATAAAGATGCAACAGATGATGAATTAAAAAAAGCATATAGGAAACTTGCTAAAAAATATCATCCTGATGCAAACCCAGATAACAAAGAAGAAGCAGAAGCTAAATTTAAAGAAGTAAATGAAGCATATGAAACTTTATCTGATCCACAAAAAAGAAGAATGTATGACCAATTTGGACCAGATGGACCACAAGGCTTTGGAGGAGGAGCAGGAGGTCCTTTTGGTGGTCAAAATGGATATTATTCATATTCTAGTTCTGGATTTGATGGATTTGGGGACTTTGGAGATTTAGGAGATATTTTCTCTTCATTTTTTGGTGGAGGTTTTGGAAGACAATCTTCAAGAAAACAAAATGGACCAAGGAAAGGTGCAGATTTAAATTTACGAATGGACATATCATTTGAGGAGTCATATTTAGGTGTAGAAAAAGAAATAGTAATAAACAGAAACGAGAAATGTCCAAATTGTCATGGAACAGGAGCAAGACCGGGAACAAGTCCAATTAAATGTCCTGAATGTAAAGGAACAGGTCAAGTAAAACAAGTGCAAAATACAATACTTGGTCAAGTACAAACTACTAGAACATGTAATACTTGCCATGGAACAGGAGAAATTATAAATGAGCCTTGTGATATATGTAAAGGAAGAGGTACAGTTAGAAAGCAACCAAAAATAAGAGTAAAAATCCCAGCTGGAATTGACGATAATCAAACAGTAGTACTAAGAAATGAAGGAGATCCAGGAGAAAAAGGTGGACCAAATGGAGATTTATATATTACAGTAAGAATAAAAAAACACAGTATTTTCAAAAGAAATGGAAACTCAGTTTTATGTGATGTGCCAATAACAATAACACAAGCAACACTCGGTGCCGAACTTGAAATACCAATGGTAGATGGAACTAAAGAAAAATATAAAATACCAGAAGGAACACAAACAGGAACAAAATTTGTAATTAAAAATAAAGGTTTTAAAGTTGTAAATTCATCTTCACAAGGAGACTTTATATTTACAGTAAATGTTCAAACTCCAAAAAAACTTACAAAAGAGCAAAGAGAATTATTAGTAGAGCTTGCAAAAACAATGAACGAACAGCCACCTATTAAAAAATGGGGAATATTTGGATAATGAACTTTAGGGAACTTTAGGGACGTTCCTTAAAGTTCAGAGAAATTTCAAAGAATTTTTGGTGAACTTTAAGGAACGTCCCCAAAGTTCAAAAAATTTTATATACTAATCTAGACAAGTTTGTAAAAAAGCCAATGTTATAATTAAAAATAGTTATTGGCTTTTTTATGATGTTAGAAAATAAATATTAAATTAACTTTATAAATTAATTAAAACAGATATATTAAAACAGGATAATTTATTATTAATAATTACTTGAATAAATATTTTTTTATGATATAATAAAACAAAAGTTCAAATGAAAAAGAGGTAAATATGAGAGTATTAGGAGTAGACCCAGGGTTTGCTATAACAGGATATAGTATAGTAGACTATATAGGAAATAAATTTAATTTAGTAATATCAGGAGCAATACTAACAGAAGCCAAAACATCATTTCCATTAAGGCTAGAAAAAATCAATAAAGAATTAGACAATATAATAAAAAGCTATGAGCCAAATGCAATGGCAATAGAAGAATTATTTTTTAATAATAATGCAAAAACCGCAATAAATGTAGCACAAGCAAGAGGAGTAATACTAATGACAGCAAGACAAAATAATTTAGATATATATGAATACACACCTCTTCAAGTAAAGCAAGCAGTAACAGGATATGGTAGAGCAGATAAATTACAAGTGCAAAGAATGGTAAAAATGATATTAAATGAAGAAAAATTACCCAAACTAGATGATATTACAGACAGTATGGCAATGGCAATATGTCATGCACATTCATGCAAATTTGTACAAAAATTATAGGCTATGTGCTATTTTTTGTGAACTTTAAGGAATGTCCCCAAAGTTCAAGTGCGTTTATTATAGAGGAGTGATAATCTTTGCAATTATTCGAAAATGTAGAAAAAGAATTAAAAAACGGTAAAATAAATAGTATATATCTTTTTTATGGAGAAGAGCAATATTTAATAGAAACTGCCGTGAAAAGAATAAAAAACATATTTGGTGAATGTATAAAAGGAATAAATTATATATTAATAGATGAAACAAATATAACTGAGTTAATTTCTGATATAGAAACACCAAGTTTCGGATATCAAAAAAAATTAATAGTAGTGAAAAATTCTAATTTATTTAAAAAAGAGGGAAAAAGGAAGTCTTCGGAACTTTCAAATTTCAAAGAAAAACTTGGAAAATATATTATGCAAAATATGGATATAATAAGCGAAAGTGTTATATTAGTTTTTATGGAGCAAGAAGTAGAAAAGCAAGAATTATTACAAATAATAGATAAAAATGGGGTAGTATGTAAAGTAGACTATCAAAAACCAATAACTTTAATACCTAGAATAAAAGAAATTTGTAGAATGTATAATGTTACAATAGAAAATAGTGAAGTACAATATTTTATAGAGAATGTTGGAACAAAATTGCAAGATATAATAAATGAAATTAGAAAATTAATAGAATATGTAGGAAATGGTGGAAAAATACAAAAAGAAGATATAGACAAGTTATCAACTAAAAATTTAGAAAGTGTAATATTTGATTTAACAGATAATTTGGGAAAAAGAAACATAAAAGAAAGTATAATAGTTCTAAAAAATTTAGTATATGAAAAAGAGCCAATACAAAAAATTTTAATAACATTATATAATCATTTTAAAAGATTATATTTTACAAAGATTGCGTTAAAAAATAATAAAGATATAATATATGCATTAAGTTTAAAACCAAATCAAATATTTTTAGTAAACAAATACAAGCTTCAAGCAAAATATTTTCAAGAAGATGAATTAAAAAATATATTAAAATCTTTAATTGATTTAGATTATAATTATAAAAATGGTTTAATAGATTTAAATATAGGCTTAGAAACAGTGTTATGTAGATATTGCTCATAATTATATAAACAATGTTTTGGAAAATATTTAATCTATATTGTAAAAAAGAGGTTATTATGAGTAATTATGAAGAACAAAATATAATAAGAATACTACAAGAGCTAAAAAATATAGAAGAAAAAGAAAAAATAGAAATAAGAAAAAAAATTTACTATATTTATAGAAGAATGGGGGAAATATATTCATACAAAGAAGAATTTAGTTTAGCTCCACAAAGGACTTATGATGAGCATATAAATAAAATAAATATAGCAAGAGAGGGAGTAACAGAAGATGGTAAAGCTTTATGTATTGATATGAATAAAGCAGTAGTCAAAGCCCTAAGAATGATAGGAGTAAATGCTAATATTGTATATGTAAATGACAGAAATCCGCTATCACATGCAGATGGATGTTTTGAGACTGAAGGAGAATATTATTTTTTTAATTTAACATCAGATATTATGAGAATACAAACAGGAATGCAAGTAAAAAATTTTGCTATTCCTCAAGAAATGATAAAAGAAAAATTGGAAAAATTATATTCTAAAAATGGAATAGTATATTTATATAGGATGATTGAGCAAAATGATGGAAAGAAATTTTCTGAAATTCCTAAGCAACAAATAGAAAAATGGGATGATGAATTTGGATTTTCATATAAAGGAATATATACAGATGAAATATTAGAAATGATAAAAAAAGAATGTGCTGATGAGAAACTAATGCAAGAATTTTTTGAAACTGATAAACAAGATGAAATAGTTCAAAAAAAATTTGACTTTTTCATGGAATATGTAGGAATAATAAAAGCAAATCATAGTAAAAGCATGGGAAATGATGAAGCACTTAATTACTATGTAAAATTAGGAAAAAGTGTTTTTACAAAAGATGAAATTATGAATTATATAGAGATTTATAGTGGTTTTTCAGAAAATCAAGGAAAAAGAACTCATCAAAGTATTATTTTAATAAAAAAAGAAAATGAAGATATATATTATATATATAATCAAGAACTTCAAAAATATATACAAATTGCAGAAGAAGAATTGCTAAAAAAGCCAATTTTTAATTATAATAATATAAATGAGATAGAAACTTTTTCTTTATTTATAGAAAAAAATAAAAAAAGATTAAACGAAAAGATAAATAATAAAGAAGAGACATTTAAAGATGAAAGAGAGTAAGATCTTGATTCTTTATGTCTTTTTTCTGTTTATATGTATAAAAATTCTAAAATTGCTAAAAATAGTTTTAACAAAAACTATAGTAGGTGATTAAAATGAAAACTAAAAATATAAGAAAAATAGTATTAATTTTATTTACAATTTTTATTTTAGCAGTTGCTTTTTTTTATATTTTTTTTAAGAATAATGAAGCTATTGCACTATCTAAATATGGCTCTAGAGGAAGTGAAGTAACTCAAATACAAACAAAATTAAAAAGATGGGGATATTATAATGGTAATATAGATGGAATATTTGGAAGTCAAACTCTAGAAGCAGTTAAATATTTTCAAAGAAAAAATGGATTAACAGTAGATGGAATAGCAGGACCTGCAACTTTAAAAGCAATGGGAATATATTCATCTAATTCAAGTAGTAGTGGCACATCGTCTACCAATTCAAATGATCTCAATTTGCTTGCAAGAGTAGTATATGCAGAAGCAAGAGGAGAGCCATATACAGGGCAAGTAGCGGTTGCAGCAGTTACATTAAATAGAGTAAAAAGTAGCTCATTTCCAAATACTTTAGCAGGAGTAGTATATCAATCAGGTGCATATGATGCAGTTACAGATGGACAGATAAATTTATCACCAGATTCAACAGCAAAAAAAGCTGCACAAGATGCATTAAATGGATGGGATCCAAGTTATGGTGCAATATATTATTTTAACCCAAAAACAGCGACGAATAAGTGGATATGGTCAAGACCTGTTACTGTTACAATAGGTAATCATAGATTTTGCAAATGATATAGTATAATTGAAGTTGTATAAATTTTATAAATTCTATTTTTAAATAGGATGAAAAATGTAAAAAATTATGTAAAATTGTCGAACAAAAAAGTGTAAAGATGCTTGAAAACTTTTAAAATATGTGGTATAATAAATTATTATAATAAGTATTAAAAAATATCCTTGTATTTTAAGGATATACACAAATGAGGAGGAAAATATATGAGCGATTTAAAAATCATCACTTGTAAGGAAGAATTTGTTGTATCTAAAGAAAAAGTTGAAGAACAACTTCGGAAAATAAGCATGTTTGAAAAAGGAGTAATTATGACAGGAATATTAAACTCTTGGAAAGATATTTCCTGTATATCAATCTCAGAACATATGGATGATAAAAATCGTCCAGCAGGATTTATTCCTTGGATAATCAGCATGGAAAGGAAATCAGATCCATTGGAGGATATAATTTATATTCCGACAACTAACAGATATATTTTATTAAGGAAGTTGTTTTATAAACTTTATAAAAAGGAGGATATAACAATATTATGATGTTACAAGTTATGAGAGATGGAAAAGTATTTGAGTGTGACAAAGAGGTACTGAGAAAAAAAATAGATCAAGTGCGGAACGAGCAGACGGATTTAATTGCAAAGCGTTTGATTGACATGTGGACAGATATAAAGCTATTAGAAATTGATAGTAAGGTATATCTTGAGGAGGAAGTTCCTTGGATAAAGGTTTATTTTGAAATCTCAGATCCGGAAATCATTTACATAGACAAATCCAGAAATACGCTCTTATTAGCTGTATTGTTGAATTTGTCTTCCTCAAAAAAGTAAAACAAAGGAGGGGTTTAGCTTAAGCTTAACCTCTCCTTTGTTGGATAAAGAAAACCCCCTGTTCTGCAGGATATTATAAAAGCTTCTGAATATGAGTTCTAGCTACGAGTAAAAAATTCCTTTTCTTGATAGAATAAATGTGTTTTACTAACCGCAAATAAAAATTAAAAAGAAATAAAAATTAAAAAGGAATAATAATTGCACAATCACGAAAAAAATGATATAATCAGCATATACAAAAATATTAACAAAAATTTTCAGCTATTGAAAATCAAAAGGAGGAAATTTTATGTCACGGAAAAATATTGAAATAATTTTTTTCGGAGCAGATTCAAAAGTAGGAGAAAGAAGACTGATAGACAGAGAAAAATTTATCTATCAAATGGAAGGACTAAAAAGAGGTTTTATTAATGACAACGAAGTTGCGACTAAATTCTTAGATAAAATTGAAGAAATAGTAACTATAGAAATTGATGAAGAAATTTATAAGACCCAAGATGTACCATTCGTAATTATATGGACAGAAGAAAATGAAAGAAAAGTACTTAAAATACGGAGAAACAACCAAATTATCTGGTCCATTCTTTTAGGATATCGAATCCTATAATACTATTAAAAAAATTTCACTTCTTATTGTATAGAAATTTTTAAAAATCAAATAAATTTCGAATACAATGAAAAAAAGAGGACGTTTCTTAAAAAAGTGACGTCCTCAAATTTAAAATGTCAAATGTCCAAGCGGTGATGTCCAAACGGTGACAGTCCCCAAAAGGACAAAAAGGAAAAAAATGCAAAAATGTCCAAATGGTGACTGTCCCCAAATGGACAAAGAGGAGGAACTCTAAATGGAAGATTTTGTTCACTTACATATACATAGTGAATTTAGCTTATTAGATGGAGCAAATAGAATAAAAGACTTACCAGTGAGAGCAAAAGAACTAGGAATGAAAGCAATAGCGATAACAGATCATGGGGTTATGTATGGTGTAATTGATTTTTATAAGGCTTGTAAAAAAGAGGGAATTAAGCCTATTATTGGTTGTGAAGTGTATGTTGCACCAAGATCAAGGTTTGATAAAGAGCCTAATATAGATAATAAATATTTTCATTTGATATTACTTGCAAAGAATAATCAAGGATATAAAAATTTAAGTAAATTAGTGTCTTTAGGTTTTGTAGATGGGTATTATTATAAACCAAGAATTGATTTAGAGATTTTAGAAAAGTATAAAGAAGGTTTAATAGTACTTAGTGGGTGCCTAGCAGGAGCGGTAAACCAAGCATTATTAAATGGGCAGGAGGATAAAGCAGAGGAAATAGCAAACTGGCATAAAAGGGTATTTGGAAAAGATTATTATATAGAATTACAAAATAATGGTTTAAAAGAACAAGTTTTGGCAAACCAAAAGTTAGTAAAATTGGCAAGAAAATTAGATATACCAATAGTTGCAACAAATGATGCCCATTACCTAAAAAAAGAAGATGCATATAATCATGAAGTTTTGCTTTGTATTCAAACAGGTAAAAGAATGAGTGATACAGATAGAATGAGGTTTGAAACAGATGAATTATACATAAAATCAAAAGAAGAAATGATAGAGTATTTTGAAAATTTTCCAGATGCTATAGAAAATACTGTAAAAATTGCAGATGAATGTAATGTAGAGTTTGAGTTTGGACACACAATACTTCCAAATTATGATGTACCAGAAAATTTTGAGACACATTATGATTATTTAAAGAAATTATGTGATGATGGAATAAAAGAAAGATATGGAGAAAACCCTTCAGATGAAATACTAAAAAGGGCAGAATATGAACTTAGTGTAATTAAGAAAATGGGGTATGTAGACTATTACTTAATAGTATGGGATTTTATTCATTATGCAAAATCTCAAGGAATTCCAGTAGGACCTGGTCGTGGGTCTGGTGCAGGTTCTATTTTGGCATATGCAATAGGAATAACAGATATAGATCCAATAAAATATGGATTAATATTTGAAAGATTTTTAAATCCAGAAAGAGTAAGTATGCCAGACTTCGATGTAGACTTTTGTTATGAAAGAAGGCAAGAAGTCATAGACTATGTCTCAAGAAAATATGGTCATGACCATGTTTCCCAAATAATAACATTTGGGACAATGTCTGCAAGAATGGTTATAAGAGATGTATCAAGAGTTTTAGATATCCCATATTCAGAAGCAGATAAGCTTGCAAAAATGATACCAAATGAATTACATATAACAATAAAAAAAGCACTAGAAGAAAACAGGGAACTTGCAGAAAAGTATGAAAATGATGAACAGGTAAAAAACATTTTAGATATAGCAATGGGATTAGAAGGAATGCCAAGACAGGCATCAACCCATGCTTGTGGTATAGTTATAACCAAAGACCCAGTAGACACATATGTGCCATTATATGTAAGAGATGGGCAAATATCAACACAATATATAATGACAACACTAGAAGAATTAGGCTTGCTTAAAATGGATTTCTTGGGTTTAAGAACATTAACAGTTATTCAAGACACAATAAATTTAGTAAAAAATGACAGAGGAATAGATGTAAAATTTGATAAAGAAATGGCAGACCCTAAAGTATATAAAATATGGCAAGAAGGAAAAACTTGTGGAGTATTTCAGTTTGAATCACAAGGAATGACAAACTTTATGAAAGAGCTAAAACCAGACTGCCTAGAAGATTTAATAGCAGGGGTGTCATTATATAGGCCAGGTCCAATGGATCAAATACCAAGATATGTAAAAGGAAAGAAAAATCCAGGACACAATGAATATACACATCCAAGTTTAGAGCCAATATTAAATGTAACATATGGTTGTATGGTATACCAAGAGCAAGTAATGCAAATAGTAAGAGATTTAGCAGGATATTCACTTCGGAAGAGCAGATTTAGTAAGACGTGCAATGGGAAAAAAGAAATTAGATGTTATGGCAAAAGAAAGAGAAGTATTTATAAATGGTCAAACAGATGAAGATGGAAATATAGTAGTACCAGGATGTGTAAGAAATGGAATAGATGCAAATTCTGCAAATAAAATATTTGACGAGATGGCAGAATTTGCAAAATATGCATTTAATAAATCACATGCTGCATGTTATGCAGTAGTAGCATATAGAACAGCATACTTAAAAACATACTATCCAGCAGAATTTATGGCAGCAACACTAAATAGTTTTTTAGGAAACCTAGATAAAATACCACAATATATAGATGAATGTAAAACTTTAGGAATAGAAATTTTAAAACCAGATATAAATAAAAGTAATACAAAATTTACAGTTGAAAATGGAAAAATTCGTTTTGGATTAGGAAGTATAAAAAATGTTGGAACAGTACCAGTAGATAATATTGTAAACGAAAGAACTAAATCTGGTGAATATAAAAGTTTTATAGATTTTTGTGAAAGAATTAAAGATGAACAAGTAAACAAAAAATGTGTAGAAAGTTTAATAAAAGCAGGAGTATTTTCCGAATTTTCACAAACAAGAGCAACACTTTTAGCATCGTTTGAATCAATAGTAGATTCAATACAAAATAGTAATAAAAAAGGCTTAAATGGACAAGTATCAATGTTTGACTTAGGAACAGAAGAAGAAAAAGAAGAAATGCAAGAAAAAAAATATGTATTTGAAGAACATGAAGAAATGTCAAATAAAGAACTATTATCAATGGAAAAAGAAATGTTAGGTTTTTATTTATCAGGTCATCCACTTGAAAAATTAAGAACACAAATAGAAGCACAAACTACAATAAATACATTAGAATTAAAAACAATAGCAAATCAAGTAGAAGCAAACAATATGGAAGATGAAGGTGTGGAAATAAGCGAAAAAATGACCTCTTTAAGTAAACAAAAATATGTAGATGGACAAAGGGTAAAATATGCAGGAATAATAACAGCTATAAAGAAAAAATACACCAAAAACAACAAAATAATGGCATTTGTATCAATAGAAGACTTATATGGTACATCAGAAGTTATTGTATTTGAAAACGCATATTTAAATGGAAAAGACTCAATAGTAGAAGAAAACATTGTAATAGTAGATGGAAGATTAAGCATAAGAGAAGATGATATGCCAACAATAATAGCAAATGAAATAAAAGACTTTGGAGAGCAAAAACAAAATATATTTGTAATAGATATTACAGATTTAGCAGAAACTCCAAAAAGTAAATTAAGAGGAGCAATAAAATATTTTGGAGGAGACAAAAATAATATTAATGTATATGTAAAAATAAATGAAGATAAAAAATTATGTGGACAAATTTATTTAAATAAAGACATTTTAGAAATTTTTGAAGATATTGTAGGAAAAGAAAGATGTATGCTTGAAAAATAAGGGTTTTTTTGGTATAATAATAAAAATTGATAAGGAGAAATAAAAAAATGAGTAGATTAAAAACATTTTTAATATATGCATTAATATTAGTTGGATTTATAATATTTTCAGAATTTTTAATAAATGTTAGCTTAAATTCATCATATCATCAAATAGGAAGAAAAGATAATTTAGACCAAGTTAATGTGTATCAAGCAGAAGCAACAAAAGTAAATGCAAGAATAAAAGGAACAATAACAAACAATGAAGAAGATCCAATCAACAAAAAATATGTAAGAATAGACATATATTCTGAAAGAGACATAAATGTAGCAACAAAATACATAGATGTAGAAAACTTAGAAGTAGGAAGCAAGCAAGAATTCGCCTTATATTTTAGAGCAGAAGATGTGGCATATTACGAAATAAGTTATACAGATGAGAAAACAGCAGAAGATTTAGAACTACTACCAGAAGACTTAACTAAACAGGAAATTGTAGTAGCTACAATATTAACAATGCTAATATTCTGGTAAAATTTATGAACTTTAGGGACGTTCCTTAAAGTTCATTTTATTTATCAGAAAGTTGCTAAAGGGGATGGCGATGTCTATTTAAGTTAATAAAATTATTTTTACTAATCTATTAAAATATACTATGATTAACTTAAGACATTACCGTCCTTTGCCCCCTAAAGTTTAAGGCATTACAACCAAAGTTCTATTATGTGTATAAATAACCATTCCAGGTTTAGCACCATTAGGTTTCTTTACAAATTTTACTTCACAAAAATCAACTGGTACATTAGAAGAATTTTTAGCCTTGCTATGAATTGCAGCAATTGTAGCAACTTTTATTAAAGTACTATCATCTGGAATAGGTTTATTTTCAAGCCTTAAAATAGTATGACTTCCGATGAATGTCTTTTGTGTGAAACCATAAATCAGTTTTACTTGCATATTTTGTTGTTAAATAATCATTTTCCTTATTATTTCGTCCGAACTAAAACTGTATATCCATCTATAACATATTTATTAGGATTAAAAGTTACTTCTTTATTTTTGCTTAAGAGTTTTTTCTTTAAATATATTTTGTTTTTATTATTTTTAGTATTATCAATATTTGTAAGTTTTTCTTTAAAAATAATATTTTCTGAAATTTCATCATATATTTCAGAAATCTCTTCTATTGTAGAGCAGTTTTCTAATTCATAAATAATACTTTCTATATATGATAATTCTTTAATAGTTTCATCTTTTTGAATACTTACAATTTCTAAAGTATTTTTAAGTTTTGAGTATTTTTTAAAATACATTTTTGCATTCATACTTGGAAGATATTTTTTATTTAGCGGAATTCTAATTTTTTCAAAATTGTTATAATAATCTTCTACTTCAACATAATCTGAATTTTTATTCTCAATTTTATATAAATTAGATGTAATTAGTTCACCATATTTTTTATATTTATCCATATTGTCACATTCTTTTAATTTTTCATTTATATGTAGAAGTCTTGTATTATATTTTTTTAAAGTTTCAAGTATTAGTTTTAAAATGCTATCCCTATATATCTTAAAATTCTCAGAAGATTCTTTTTGGTAATAGAAGTCATCTATGAAAAAGTTTAAGTTTAGACTAGTTGAAGTATTAGTATTTTGAGTAGACTTATCATCAAGTGGAACTAAAAAATAATCTTTTTTAGATTTTTCATTATCAACTGTTATAAATTTTAAATTTAAGCTGTCAGTATTATTTATTATAAGCTTAAAGTAATCATACAATTTTTTTGTTGAAAACATATTATTCTGATTAAGGTTTAAGTATTTTATGGAATTTTGGATAAAAGATTTACTAAAACCATTAAAAGTATTTGACAGTAATTTAGGTAAATCAGTAGCAAGATTATCATTTATTATTTTTTCAAATTCATCAAAACTAGTGTCCATAAAATTCAATTTAGAAGTGGTTGGATAGTTATATTTTGAATGAGGCAAAAGATTTCGAGTTTTGTTATTACTTTCATCTTTAATAGTAATATGTCTTAAACAATCAATAATTGTATTTGTTTCATCTAGAAGAAGTATATTACAATGTTTTCCCATTAATTCAACAATAAGTTTATAATTTATAATATCATCTATATCATTAAAACCTTCAAGTTCAATAGTTACAACTCTTTCTAAATCATTTGTAACAAAATTTTTTATTCTCATACCAATTAAATATTTTCTAAGTACCATGCAAAAATTAGGTGCAACTTTAGGGTTTGCTTTTTGATGTGTTGTTAAATTGATTCTGTAGTTACTTGAATCTAGGCATATATTTAGGCAATAATTTGCATTATTTATATAAAAGCCAATTAAAATAGTATTTTTGTCAGGTTCAAAGATTTTATCAATACGTGCTCCGACAAGTTCTTCTAGTTCAGAGCAAATTGCTTTTGTAACAATTCCGTCAAATGCCATAATCATCAATCCTTTTTATAAAATTTCTATAAAATAATATCATGTTATTTATTAGTTTTCAAGATATAATAAAAAATGTACAATACTTTTAAATTCTTAAAAATATAAAAAAAATTCTTAAATAAATACTCATATCTATTAAGCACAAAATAAACTTAAAAATCATATTATAACATACAAGGAGGCTAAAAATGTTAGATTTTATATTACATACAATATTTTGGACATTAGCTATATATGGTTTTTTTGAAATTATAAAAAATATAATATATGTATATTCATACACAAAACTAAACTCTTCAGGAATATATTTAATAGTAGCAACTAAAAACCAAGAAGATCAAATAGAAGGATTTATGCGTTCAATGATTTTTAAAATACTATATGGAAAAGAAGACACAGTAAAAAACATAATACTTGCAGATTTAAACTCAGATGATGACACAAAAGAAATAGAAAAAAAATTAGCAGACGACTATGAGATTATAAAGGCAACAACTTGGAAAGAATGTAAGGAAATAATGGACAATATTGATAATGTATAATATTGATTTTTACTTACTTTTATAGTAGAATAGCTACAAATAATATAGTAAAAGAAAATAAAAAATATAAATTCAGTAACAAAAATAAAACAAACTATAAAAAACGATAAGGAGAAAAAATTGGAAATCAAAGGAGAAATAGAAGACATAATATATCAAAACGAACTAAACAGTTACACAATAGCGGTATTTTATACAGAAGATGAAGAAACAACAGTAGTCCGGATATCTACCATTTGTAAAAAAAGGAGACACACTAAAACTAATTGGAAACTTTGTAGAACACAAAGAATATGGTAGGCAATTTAAAATAACTACATTTGAAAAACTAATGCCAGAAACAGTTCAAGCACTAGAAAAATACCTAGCAAATGCAAACATAAAAGGAATAGGAGAAGCCATAGCCAAAAGAATAACAAAAAAATTTGGAATAGATACATTAAACATACTAAAATATGACCCAATAAGACTTTCAGAAGTAAAAGGAATAACAGAAGAAAAAGCAAGAGAAATTTCAGAAAGTTTTATCGAAGGACAAGAAGTATGGCAAATAGTAGCATTCTTAGAAAGATTTGGAATAAGTGTAGAAAATGCAAAAAAGATATATGATACCTTAGGAATAGATGCAATAGAAAAAATAGAAAGTGATCCATATATTTTAATAGATTTAGCAAGAGGAGTAGATTTTACCCAAATAGACAAAATGGCACTTAAACTTGGAATAGATTATGATAATGAAAAAAGAGTACAAAGTGGAATAAAATATAGCTTAATAAGAGTAACAAACAATGGTCATTCGTGCACACTAAAACAAAACCTAATAGAATTTGTAATTACTCTATTAGATGTATCTAAAGAAGCAATAGAGAATAATTTGATTAACTTAAAAATGAAAGATGAAATAGTAATAGAAGAAAGAGAAAAAGAAGAATGGGTATATCTTGCAAGTTTTTATTATACAGAACAGGAAATAGCATTAAGAATAAATAGACTAAAAAGCAGTAAAAATATGAAAAAAATAGAGCATATAGATTCAGCACTAAAAAAACTAGAAAAAACATCAGAAATAGAATTATCAGAAAAGCAAAAACAGGCAATAAAAGCAATAAATGAAAACAATGTTACAATAATAACAGGAGGGCCAGGAACAGGAAAAACCACAATAATAAAGACAATCATAGAACTATATGAAGAAAGAGGAAAAAAAGTAGTACTTGCAGCCCCAACAGGAAGAGCAGCAAAAAAAATGACAGAAGCAACAGGAAAAGAAGCATCGACTTTACATAGATTATTAAGTATAGGAAAATTAGATGATGAAGGAATATATAAAAAAGCCCAAGACTATGAAGGTGTACCAATAGATGGAGATGTGGTAGTAGTAGACGAGCTTTCAATGGTAGATATGTTCTTAATGAACTATTTATTAAAATGTATATACCAAGGAACAAAACTAGTTTTAGTAGGGGATCAAGACCAATTGCCATCTGTAGGACCAGGAACAGTATTAAAAGACCTAATTGCATCAGATAAAATAGAAACCGTTCATCTAGACAAAATTTTCAGACAAGCAGCAAAAAGTAAAATAATTTTAAATGCCCATAGAGTAAACCAAGGAGAAAGATTCTTATCAAAAGACGATATAGCAAATGAACTAAATCAAGACTTTTTCTTTATAAAACAACCAAACCAAGAAAAAATCATGCAAGAAGTAATATCACTTTGTACAGGAAGACTAAAAAACTATGGGGACTATGACTTTTTCCAAAATATACAAGTATTAACTCCAACAAAAAAAGGACTATTAGGAACAAAAGAACTAAACAAAGCACTCCAAGCAGTACTAAATCCAAACCAAGAAGGAATGCCAGAAAAAACAAACTTAAACGCGACCTATAGAATAGGAGACAGAATAATGCAAATAAAAAATAACTATGACATTTACTGGGAAAAGAAAACAGATTTAGGAAAAACAGAAGTAGGAAACGGAGTATTTAACGGCGAGATGGGAACAATAATAGATATAGACGGAAGAGAAAAAACAGTAGAAATAAAATTTGATGACGAAAAAACAGCAATATACCAATTTTCAGAACTAGACCAAATAGAACATAGTTATGTAATAACAATACACAAAGCACAACGGAAGTGAATTTGATGTAGTAATAATGGTAATTCCAAGAGCATCTTCTATGTTACTTACAAGAAACTTACTATACACAGGAATAACAAGAGCAAAAAAATTACTAATAATAATAGGAGACGAACCAATAGTAAACTTCATGATAGACAATATAGATAGTAAAAAAAGAAATACAGGACTGCAATATAAATTATCCATTAGGTGATATCTATTTGGTGTCCATTTGGTACCTGTCACCAAATGGACAAAATGGAAAATAATGTAAAAATGTCGCAAACATGACAGGTACCAAATGGACATTAAATAGACATTTAAATTGAAAAAGAATAGGAGTGAGTATTAAAAATAGATTATTAGATTTATTATATCCACAAGTGTGTGGTATTTGTGGAAAATTTGCGCCTTATTGGCTTTGCATAAAATGTAGAAAAATGTTAGAGGGATATGAGGTAAGAGGAGAAGTTTTGTTTAAATTTAAAAATTTTACAAAACTTATATATATTTTTCCATATGATGGAATAATAAGGGAGATGCTATTAAATTATAAGTTTAATGAGAAACCTTATATTTATAATTCTTTTGTAAATTTTATAATAAAAAATCAAGAAACATTTGAAAATTTGAAAAAATATGATAAAATCATACCAGTACCGATTAGTAAAAAAAGATTTAAGGAAAGAGGCTATAATCAAAGTTATTTGATTGCAAAAAGTCTAGCAAAAAAGCTTGAGATTGAATGTGATGCAAAAGTTTTATGCAAAATAAAAAATAACAAGGAACAAAATAAGTTAAATAAAGAGCAAAGAGAAATAAATGCAATAGGTGCGTATAAAATTAGTAAAAATTCTAATTTAGAAGGAAAAAAAGTATTGTTATTAGATGATATATATACAACTGGAAATACTGCAAATGAATGTTGCAAAATTTTAAAAGAAGCAAATCCAAAATTAATAGATGTATTTGTTTTAGCAAAAGATTAAAATAGTAAAAATATAAATTTAGTAAAGTAAAATATAAAATCAAAAACAAAGGAGGAAAATATGGAAGATTTAGTAGAAAGCATATTAGATTATGTCAGGTCAGATTACACAGATTATGCAATAATGATTAATGGTGAATGGGGATCTCGGAAAAACCTATTTTTGGAATAACAAAATAAAAAAGAAAATTGAATCATTACATTTAAATGGAAAAAGATATACTACAATATATATGTCTTTATATGGAATATCAAACCTTGAAGAAATCAGCAAAAAGATATTTATAGAAACAACACAATTAATGGATAAAAACTTAAGAAAATTTATGGATGCAAATAACCAAACAACAATACCTGAATATGCAAAAACAGGGCTTGATATGGCAAATTTTTTTGGAGTAACACAAAATGGTGATAAAATAGATTATGCTGACTTTTTTTCAACAGATGATAAAGTTCTTTGTTTTGATGACTTAGAAAGAGCAAATGTTGATGTTATAGATATTTTAGGTTATATAAATAATTTTGTTGAGCATGACCATATAAAAACAATAATAATATGTAATGAAAAAGAACTTGCAACAAAACTTAAAAGCTCTAATTTAGAAATGAAAACATTTATTGCAACATATCTTTTAGACAAACAAGGCGAATTAAATAAAGCAGACAAACCAATGGTAGAAAAAATTCAAGATAAAATAGAGCATGTATTTGACAAAGCAAATGATTATGAAAGAATAAAAGAAAAATTAATAGGAGAGACATTCGAATATGCTCCTAAATTTGACTATATAATAAATGGCATTTTAATGAGATATGAAAATGATCCAGATTTAATAAGATTTTTAAGGGAAAACACAAAACTAATAATATCTACATTTGAAAGAAGTGGAACGAGAAACTTAAGAATATTAAAACACTCACTTAATGATTTTAAAAAAATATATGAAATGGTGAATAAAAATTATTCAAATACAAGTCACAGAGTTATGCAAACAATGCTTATATTTACAATTGCTATATCATTTGAAATAAAAGCTGGAAAAGTTACAAAAGATAAATTTATAAACATACAAGACAATGAAGAATATAAATCTGTACTAGTTTCTTCAAGAGTACTTCTTGACAATAGGCAATTTTATATAAAAGAATTTGATAGTAATTATTATTATAATTTTAAATCAGACTACAGATTTTTTAAATTTATAGAATATTATGTAAGAACTAGAATATTTGATATGAAAATATTTACAAGAGATATGGAAGATATAAGAAATACTGTTGATATAGAAAACTTGCCAGGATATAGAAGATTACTTACAGAAGAATATTGGAAAATATCAGATGATGAGTTTGAAAAAGTAATAAAATCAATAATAGAAGATGTAAAAGGAGGAAACATTCCTTTAATAGATATAGTAAAAATCTATGCATATTTTAGTTATTTTGTAAAAAAAGGATTAATAGATTATGATATAAAAACTTTAAAAAATGTATTTTTAAATGGAATGAATATAGCATCTTTAAAATCTGATTATTGCCCAAATGTTGAAGAAGAATTAGATAAAATTGCAGTAGATAACTGGAAAGATGATATGGAAGAAATACTTAAACATTTTAATAATTTAAATATGCAATTATTAGAAAAAATGTATAAAGAAAAAGCAGAAGAAATATTTAAGTGTATTCCTATGAGAATGGAGAAATTTTATGAAAGATTTGATAAAGAATGCACAGATATACCAATATTTAAATATTATGATGTATTTCAATTATTTCAAAGAATTTCTTGTGCTTCAAATGAAGATATAGTTATTATTAAAGAAAGAATGTTAAATAGAGCTATAAAAAATACTAAAAAATTAGAGCCAGAGCTTAAAAATTTAACTCAGTTAAAACAAGTATTAGAAAATTATTTAGAGGGAAAAGAAACTACTATAAAAATGGTTATGCTTAGAGACTTTACACAAAATTTAGGATATATTGTAGATTTATATAATGATGAATCAAAAAATAGATGGATATTTAAATAAGTTAGAAATTTAAATCTCAGAAAAATAAATCTGAGATTTTTACCTTATAAAAAGGTGCAAAATTTTTTAAAAAGAAAAATTTAAAATATTACAAAAAAGAAAAATAATAAAATAATGTATAAAAATTTCCTTCTTTGACATAATAAAAGTAGACATAAATTAAAAGGAGGAAAATTATGAAAGCAACAGGTGTTGTAAGAAGAATAGATGATTTAGGAAGAGTAGTAATTCCAAAAGAAATAAGAAAAACACTAAGAATAAAAGAAGGTGACCCGCTTGAAATATTTACAGATAGAGAAGGTCAAGTAATATTAAAAAAATATTCTCCAATAGGTGAACTTTCAGAATTTGCATCTGGTTATGCTGAAACATTATCAAAAACAACTGGACACATTGCCTGTATTACAGATAAAGATACAATAATTGCAGTATCAGGAGGTTCTAAAAAAGAATTTTTAGAGCAAGATATAAGTAAGGAATTAGAACAGTTAATGGAAGATAAAGAGGTTTATACTAGTAAGGAAAATAGCGATTTAGCTATGCCTATTGTAAAGAATGATAATAATCAAAGAAAACATAATGCACAAGTTGTTTATCCGATTATTTCTAATGGGGATACTATTGGAACTGTTATTCTAATATCTAAAGATGCTAATGCTAAGATGAATGATGTTGAAAAAAAAGTAGCACAATCTGCGGCAGCGTTTTTGGGTAGTCAAATGGAAATATAGTTTAGAGGAAAGGGAAACTTTTTCTCTTTTTTATTGTGTAATTAAGTATAAAAATTAATTAATTGGAAAATCTAAAAATAATATAACAATAGCAGGGGAAAAAGTCAATATATAAAAAATGATTTTAAAAAGAAAAATTGTAAAAAATTCAATTTAGAAATGTATATATTTCTGATATATCAATGGTTTTAAAAGATATTAATTATTAATTAATTTTTATACTTAATTATAAAAATAAGATAAATATCATATCATAAAATGTTATTTAAAATGATAAAAAATAATGGACAAAAAGTAGAATGTATGATATTGTAAGTAAAGAAATTTAAAACAAAATGTTTAAATATGGGGGTAAAACAAATGGTAGATAGAAGAAATCAAAAGAAAAAGCAAAGTGGAATAACATTAATAGCACTAGTTATTACAATTTTGTTCTCCTATGACGAAAAATTAAAATGTAGTAATAGCAAAGGTTTCCTCCTACAAACAATTTAGTAAATTATAAAATTTTCACATATTTAGAAGATGAATTGTAAAAAATAATACAATGTCATCTTTTTTTGAATTTGTAATGAATTTTCTGGAAATAAATGTTATAATTAGAAAAAATCGAAAAAGGAGAAAAAATTATGAATCAAGATTTAATTTTAGATAGATTAACTAATAATATAATAGATTATACAATTAAAACAAGAGAAAAGGTATATAATAATGTTAGAGAAGAAATGGTAAATTATTATTGGAATGTAGGAAGAATGATTGTCGAAGAAGAGCAAGGAGGAGACATTACTCCAGAATATGGGAGAAAATTATATTTAGAATTAGCAAAAAGACTTACAAAGAAAATGGGAAAAGGTTTTTCACGTTCTAACCTATTTAATATGAGAAACTTTTATATAACGTATCCAATTGTCCAGACGTATGGACAATTGACTTGGTCGCACTTTTGCGAGTTAATAGGAATTAAAGATGAAAATGAAAGAAAGTTTTATGAAAAAGAAACAGTAAATTCAAAGTGGTCGACAAGAGAACTAAGCAGACAAATAGAAAGTGGACTTTATCAAAGGCTTTTACTATCAGATGGAAAAGCTAATAAAGAAAAAGTATTACAATTGGCTAAAGAAGGACAAATTATAGAAAAACCAAAAGATATAATAAAAGAACCTTATGTTTTTGAATTTCTTGGAATAAAAGAAGAAAAACCTTTATTAGAAAAAGACCTTGAATATAAATTGATTAGACAATTAGAAGATTTTTTATTAGAATTAGGAAAGGGATTTATGTTTGTGGGCTCACAACAAAGAATAACGATAGATAATGTTCATTATTATGTGGATATGGTCTTTTATAACAAGATATTAAAATGTTATGTTTTAATAGATTTAAAAATGGGAAAATTAAAACCCGAAAATATGGGACAGATGAATATGTATCTTAATTATTATGAAACTGAAGTTAATGATGAGGGAGATAATAAACCAATTGGGATAATACTTTGTGCAAAAAAGGATAATGTAGTAGCTGAATATAGTTTAGGTGGAATTAACAACAATTTATTTGCGTCAAATTATACATACTATATGCCAGATAAAGAAGAATTAATTGCACAAGTGGAAAAAGTAATAAATGAAAATGAAGATGAAAAAGAATAAAATATTTTGAATCGTCCAGACGTCTGGACAATTTAAAAATAAAATCGTTTTAGACCAAAAATCTAAAGCGATTTTTTTTATGGAAATTTTTTATCTACATTTAAAAAATATAAAGTTATACTAAAAACAATTTTAAAAGGCTGAAAATTGAAAATGAAGCGAATGAGTGGAAGAAGGTAAGGGAATGTCTAACTTAAATTTAAAAGGTGTATGGATACCAATAGAAATATTAACAGATAAAAAGTTAAGTGATAAAGAAAAGAATATATATGCAATAATTTTATATTTAAGCAAAGAAAACAATTATTGTTATCTAACTAATAAATCTATAAGTGAATTATTAAATATATCAATAACACAAGTATCAAAATTAGTAAATTCATTAAAAGATAAGAATTATATTAGAATTGAATTGATTTACAAAGAAAATAGCAAACAAATAGAAATGAGAAAACTAATACCAATAGTAAAAAATAATGATACCTATTTAACAAAAGTTAAATACCCTCTCCAACAAAACTTCAATACCCCTATTGAAGAAAAGTTTAAGGATAATAAATATAATAATAAAAATATAAATAATAAATATAATAGCAACAACAAAATTTACAAAAAGAGTAAGGCTAACTTTGAAGAACGAGATTATACTGGCTATGACTTTACTAAACTATATGCAAATGCAGATATATTAATAAAAGAATAAGCATTTGCATATAAGAACCTGACCCACTAGAGCAATCAAAGATTGCTAGTGGGTACCCCAGAACCTTGTTACTGGCGTAATAGAAAATCAGCTACTAGAGTAGACACACTACTTTGGTGGCTGATTTTTTTTTAGAATAAAGTTGCGAATAGCAAATTTATTCTAAAAACATAAAAAATATGTTGATATTTTTTAGAAAAAGGGGTGTGGGGAAAAATAAATTTTTCCCTGCCACACTAACACTTTTTGCCGTTAGGCTAAAAAAGTGTTGTAGTGTGTTTACAGCACATTTTGAAAAAGCGCTTTTAAGCAAGGTCAAAGAAGAAATTTTATTCGTGTGAATATACACGAGTAAGGAGGTTAGATATGAGTTATGCAATAATAAGAAATGCAAAATACAAAAGAGAAAATTTAATGGCGGTATATCGCCATAATGAAAGAAAAAACAAAAATTATTCTAATAAAAATATAGATTTAACAAAATCACATCTAAACTATTCATTAAAAAATCCAGAATTTAATTACGTGAAAGAATTTGATACAATTTTAAAGAAACATAATTTGAAAGGACAAATAAAAACAGTAAGTAATATAGTTTGTGAATATATGATTACATCAGACAATGACTTTTTTAAAAGAATAGGAGAAGAAGAAACAAAAAGATATTTTGAAACATCATATAAATTTGTATGTGATTATAAAGAGTTAGGCGAAAAATATATATTGTCAGCAAAAGTGCATTATGATGAGAAATCACCACATATGCACTTACTTTTTTTGCCAGTTGTTCATACAAAAGATAAAAAAGGAAATCCTATTGATAAATTAGCCTGTAGTGAATTTTGGAAAGCAAAAGACAGTTATAGACAATTACAAAATGCCTTTTTTGAATATATGGTATCAAACGGATTTGAATTGCAAAGAGGATTGCCAAAGGAAGAAACAGGCAGAGTTCATTATACTTTGAAGGAATATAAGAATATAACTAATTATGAACATACAAAAGAAACATTAAAAAATATAAAATTAGAATTGCCAGAAATTCCAGATATAAAAGATATTAGAAAAGTTATGATAAATAGAGATGAAAAAATTTGTAACGAAATTATAAAGCCAAAAGATGAATTGATACAAGAGTTATATCAAGATAATGTTTTATTGTATAAGGAATTGTCAAAACAAGCAAAGGTTATAGAAGAAGCAGAAAAATATCAAAATGAAAGAGATAAAATACTTGCAGATAATGAAGAATTACACAATACAGTAAAACATTTAGAAAAAGAATATAAAAAGAAAAGTAATAATTTAGACTTTGATTTTAACAATAGAAAAGACGAACTTGAGGAAGAATACAAAGAAAAATCTTTTGAATTAGAGCATAAATATCACAACAAAATTCACAAGTTAGAAAAAGAAAATAATCATTTACACAAAATAATAAATAAGTTTTGGGATAGTCTTGAAAAATTCATTTCTTGGATTTGTAAAAAATTTGATATTGCTGAAGAAGACAATTTAATTAGAGATTTTCAAAAGGAAACAAATACTTTTATAGATCCAGAAAAGCAACTTAAACATGAAGAAAGAGAAAAAGAGTGGGATTTGGAAAGATAAAAGACTGAAATCAGTCTTTTATTGTCCTAAAACATATATGTTTTGATGTGTGACTTACATAATAGAAACAGCTCCTATCACAAGACCATTGTTGTAAATTCTGAATAATTGCCCTCTAAATTATAAATATTTTTCAATTTTATTCATTAAATCCATAGCGAAGTACTAGAAAAAATAGCATAATACCACTAATCTAATAAAGTTATATTATCCCTATTTAATGCTGTTACATATTCTTGCAATATAGGACATGTTCCAGTTACTCTAATTTCGCAACCTTCTTCAGTTCCAATATTCCAAAACATAGAATAATAATCTTTCCTGCCATTTGATAGAACTGCTCCTGTTAAATTAGCATTAATTGTAATTATTCCAGTAAGTTTACTACAGTTTATAAATGCTTCCTGCATATTAGTTACACTATTTGGTATTGTTGGTGCTGACACAAGATTAGTACAATCTCTAAATGTACCTGTCATATTTTCTACTGTATTAGGAATTTGAGGAGCATCCTTTATTAAAGTACATTGTGCAAATGTACTTTGCATATTTATTACTCCGACTGGTATTTTAGATAAAGTCGTTAGATTTATACATCTTAAGAATGTATTATTCATATTAATTACTGTATTTGGAATATCAGGCATTACTTTTATATTTTCATTTCTCGCAAATAAATATGTTAAATCTGTTACTGGTATAAAAGTATCATCTGTTTCTCCTTTTATATATTGAGGTATCATACCATCTATCTTACCATTCTCCGTAAATGTTCCAAGATATCCCATCTTTGCTTCTAGCCAATTTTCTTCTTTTACTGCTGTCATTGTTTCCTCACTATTTAGTGCATAAGTTCCATCATCCAATTTTGTATATTCCCATAAGTCCATATCTACAGGTTTGCCATCTGTACCGATACCAATTACTCCGTTGTTTCTTTCTTCATCTTGTGAAGATGGAGCTATATATTTAGCATCAAAATTAATATTTAAATTTTCTATATTTCCATTACTATCTAATTTATATTCTTTTTTCTTATCCAAAAACAATATATGTTTTGTGCCATCTTCACTATCAAATACAATAGCTTTTGTTCCGTCTTTTATAAGTATACTTCCTAAACTATCAGTAGTTAGTTCTTGATATCCAGTATCCCCTATTTGTGCTTCTGTTATTGCTAATCTTATTTTTTCTATATCTTCTGCTTGTTCTGTTTCATTCTTTGCTTGTTGAGTTCTTGTCAATATTCCGTTGTCTCTTGTCAAAGTTGCTATCGTTACTCCTGCTAATATTAGTAAAACAATTATTGTAACGACAAGAGAAATAAGAGTAATACCTTTTTTACCATATTTTAATTCTTCTTTTAGTTTCTTCATAATTAAATCAATTCCTTTCATTTTTTTCTTTTGACTTTCTGAAATTATATTATCATAACAGTAATATATTTGCAAGTAAAAACAGGTGCATATTTATATTTGTTTTTAATATAAAATATCTTGCAAAGGAGGCTACAAATATGAATAAATTAAAAATTCCAGAAAATCATAGTGGAGTTAGCAAAACTCTTAGATTGCCAGAAAATATAGTAAATGATATACAAAATCTTGCTAATCTTAAAAACTTATCTTTTAATAAAGTGGTAATTTCTTTATTAGAATTTAGCCTAAATAATTTAGATGAAAAAGATAAAGAAGAATTAGAAAAATTGAAAAAATAATTTTCTATTTAGGTAGACTAAAGTAGTCTATCTTTTTAAATATCAAGACAAATTATTGTATCATTATCTAAATATAATTTAATATCTTTTTCATCGATTTCTATTTTGTATATTTGATTCAAATTTATCTTTAGATAATTCTGGCTTTCGTCATCTGTGATATTTAAAATTTCATATTCAATAAAATATTTTAGTTTATGTATTAAATATTTAGTTTTCAAAAATCCATCTTGAGTTATAGTTGTATTCTTCCCTATAAACTCATTTAATTTTTCTTCTAAATTATTATTTGTATTTTGTACCATTCTTATTACCTCATTTCACAATTTACTTATTTTTATTATATTATTTTGTCAATTTCTTATTAGAATTATACTACTTTTGTTGTTCTTTTTATATAAGAATTTTTTATTAGTAAATTTGTAAAATGAAGTATTCTAATTCTACACTTGCGACTGTTCGCAATAATTATATTATAAGAAAAATGAAAAGTCAACAACAATATTGCGATTACTCGCAAATATTTACATCTCGCTTTTGATATAATTTTTTATGTTAAAAAAGAGGTGAATTTATGCAACTTTCAGAGGCTGTTCAAAAAAGGATTATAAATCTTTGTAAAGAACAAAATATAACATTAAATAAGTTGGCAACTAATTCTGGATTATCATATTCTACAGTTTTTAGTATATTTTATGGAAAAAGTAAAAGTCCAAAATTAGCTACTATATTACATATATGTGAAGGATTTAATATTGAATTAACTGATTTTTTCAAAGATCCGTTATTTAAAGATGTTGAATTTGAAGATGAATAAAAAGCAATTACTAAAAGAATAATAGTAAATGCTTTTTTGTTTTTATGACTTATTTTTTAATATCCACTTATAAACTTCATTTTCAGTAAGTTTGCCTTTTTTCATATCGTTGATTTTTTCTTTAGCCTGTTTTTTCCAAGTTTCAAAGTCTTGGGCGAGTTTTTTATTGTCTTTATTTTTTCTAACTTGCATAAATTTTTGTTGATATGTTC
>CAKNNA010000012.1 GCA_930989765.1 uncultured Clostridium sp.
ATTTATTTTTTTTATTTATTTTTTTTATTTATTTTTTTTATTTATTTTTTTTATTTATTTTTTTTATTTATTTTTTTTATTTATTTTTTTTATTTATTTTTTTTATTTATTTTTTTTATTTATTTTTTTTATTTATTTTTTTTATTTATTTTTTTTATTTATTTTTTTTATTTATTTTTTTTATTTATTTTTTTTATTATATATTTTTCCTATTTCCTCTGTATAATTTCCAACTTCATCATAAATATACAAATTAGGTTCTATTCTTAAAAATGGCTTTGCATTTTTTATTCCTTTTATTAAAATTAATTTAGGAGATGTATTTTTTGAAGAATATACTAATCTTAATTTTTTAGGCTCTAATTTATATTTTCTCATTAAATAAAAAATATCTGTCAATCTTTCTGGCCTATGCACCATATAAAATTCACCCTTATCTTTTAATAAATCAAAAGACATTTTAATATAATCTTCTAATACAGCTAAAACTTCGTGTCTTGAAATTATTTTTCTTTTGTCTTCATTAATTATTCCCGAATTTTCTTTTTTATATGGAGGATTAGTTATAATTACGTCAAAAGTATTTTTTCCAAAATATTTATTTAAATTAATTATATTATCATTAATTATTTCAAATTTATTTTCTAATTTATTTAATAAAATACTTCTATTTGCCATATCTGATACTTCTTCTTGAATTTCTATTCCCACAATTTTTTTAAGTTTTGTTTTAGCACAAAGCAAAATTGGAATAATTCCTGTACCAGTTCCCAAATCCAAAACACAAGAATTATTTTTTATATCTTTTGCAAAATCCGATAATAGTACACTATCTATTCCAAAACAAAATCCATTTTTATTTTGAATTATTTTATAATTATTAATTTGAAGGTCATCTATTCTTTCATCTTTTTTTAAATTTACATTCATTTTACTACCCACTTATTAACTTTTTTTTATTATTTTCATATTATATAATAAATATATATTGATGTAAAGAAGGAGTAAATATGAATAATTATAATTTAAATAATAATAGGTCTTCTGAAATTAAAAATATAAAAAAAGCAAAGTCTAGCAAATTAACACTAAAACTTTGCAAAGATAATACTTTAAAATCACTATATGAAGTTGAAAATTTTTTAAATAATTTTAACAATATTTTTAAATATATTAAATTATATAAAATTTTAAAATAATATTATTTATTATATTTTTTTATGTTCTTGTATAGGTTTCATTAAATTCTTCATTAGTTTCTCCATTTACCAAAAACTTAACACTATTTACTTCTGTTAATTCTGTAACTGTATTTACTATAGAATTAATTAAATTTTCTTTAATATTTGAAGCATTTTTATCAAAATTTAAAATCTCTTGTGAAAAATCAATAACTAAACAATCTAAATCTAAACTTACATTAAGTAATTTTGTATTTTGTGGAATTATTGAACTTAATTTTTCATTTTTTGGACCTTCTAATAATAAATTTAAAATTTTTTCATATGGACTACTCATAATATCTTTTATATCAACCATCCTAGCTTCTGGAGCTAACTCATTTGTTTCTTTATTTACATAGTATAATGTAACAATTGTCTGCCTATATTGTTCTTCTGTAATTTCTTGTTCTGGAGTATATTCTTCTATTTTTTCGTTTTGAGATTTTTTTTGTACATATTTAATACCAAAATATCCTGCAATAATTATTATAATTAAAATAATAATAAAAATTAATATAATTCTTTTACTTTTCATTTATAAACCTCCACTTTATCTTTTTATCTAATAATATTTTTTGTTTGTCCAAAATAGAACTAAAAAATAAAATATAATTTTCAAATTCAAAAAACCTATAAAATTTTTTAAAACTATTTTTTCTATTTCTACATTTTCCAGCATATTATAATATTACAAAATTTTACATTTGACAAAACCATAATTTCCGTATAAAATTATACTGATTATGCATAAATAAAAAATAGAAAAGCTACATAAAACAATATAAACACATATCTTTTTTTAAGTAACTTTTCTTGTTGTATAAAAAAATCTACATATATTTAAAACTGTTGATTTTTCCTATACAATAATAAGCAGAAAGGAAGTAAAAAATATGAATAAAAATGAAATTTTACACGTAGGTCTAGATGTAGGCTCAACCACTGTAAAAATTGTAGTAATGGACAACAACCTAAACACAATATATAAAGATTACCAAAGGCACTTTTCAGACACTAAAAATACAGTTTGTAAAAGCCTAGAAAATTTAATTGAAAAATACCCAAATAATCAATTTACAATAGCATTAACAGGGTCAGGTGCAATGTCTGCCAGCAAATTTTTAGGAGTAAATTTTATTCAAGAAGTAGTATCTTGTAAAAGAGCTGTAGAAAAATATATTCCAAAAACAGATGTTGTAATAGAACTTGGGCGGAGAAGATGCAAAAATAATATATTTTGATCAATCTATAGAACAACGTATGAATGGTACTTGTGCAGGTGGAACAGGAGCATTTTTAGATCAAATGGCATCACTTTTGCACACAGATACCGCAGGTTTAAACGAGCTTGCTAAAAATTACACTACAATCTACCCAATAGCTTCAAGATGTGGTGTATTTGCAAAAACTGATGTACAACCACTTATAAATGAAGGCGCTGCAAAAGAAGATATTGCAGTTTCAATTTTCCAAGCTGTTGTAAACCAAACAATAAGTGGTCTTGCTTGTGGTAGACCAATTAGGGGAAATGTAGCATTTTTAGGTGGTCCTTTAAATTATCTTTCAGAATTAAGAAAAAGATTTATAGAAACACTTAACTTAACACCTGATGAAGTAATTGTTCCAGAAGAAGCACACCTTTTAGTTGCAAAAGGTGCAGCACTAGACTCTTTAGAAAGTAATCCTATTACAGTAGATGAATTAAAACAAAAAATAGAAAACTTAAAAAACTCACAAGATAATACAACAGTTCCACTAGAACCTTTATTTAAAGATAAAGCAGAATATGAAGAATTTAAAAAAAGACATGAAAAAACAACAGTACCAAAAAAAGATTTATCTACATATAAAGGAGATTGTTATTTAGGAATAGATGCAGGGTCAACAACAACTAAAATTGTCTTAATAGATAAAGATGGAAACCTTCTTTATTCTTTATATGGAAGCAATGAAGGAAATCCTCTTCAAAGTGTTATAAAAATGTTAAAAGAACTTTATACTAAAATTCCTAAAACAGCAAAATTAAGATATAGTGGTGTTACAGGATATGGAGAAAGTTTAATACAAACAGCACTAAATGTTGATTTAAACGAAATAGAAACAATAGCACACTATACAGCAGCCAAAAAATTTGAACCAGATGTAACTGCAATAATTGACATCGGTGGTCAAGATATGAAATACATAAAAATGAAAAATGGCACAATTGATAATATAATGTTAAATGAAGCATGTTCATCAGGATGTGGCTCATTTATAGAAACCTTTGCAAAAAGTCTAAACTTAAAAATATCAGAATTTGTAGAAGAAGCAATAAATTCTAAAAGACCTGTTGATTTAGGTTCAAGATGTACTGTTTTTATGAACTCAAAAATCAAACAAGCACAAAAAGAAGGATATACTGTTGGAGATATTTCAAGTGGACTTTCATACTCTGTAATTAAAAATGCAATTCAAAAAGTTATGAAAGTAAGAGATGTAGAAACTTTAGGAAACCATATAGTAGTACAAGGTGGAACTTTTTATAATGATGCAGTCTTAAGAGCCTTTGAAAAAATTGTTGGCAAAAATGTAATAAGACCAGACATCTCTGGGCTTATGGGAGCTTACGGAATGGCTTTACTTGCTAAAGAACAATTTGAAGCAAATCTTGATATGGAATATTCATCAAAAATATTAAAAAAAGATGAATTAGATAAATTAGAAATAAAAGTAACTTTTGCAAGATGTAACCACTGTGAAAATCATTGTAAGCTAACAATTAACAAATTTAGTAATGGAAAAATACATGTATCTGGAAATAGATGTGAAAGAGGAGCCGGAATTCAGGAAAATAAAAAAGACTTACCAAATTTAGTACAATATAAATATAAAAGAATTTTTGATTACACTCCACTTGAAGAAAAAGATGCAAAGCGTGGAACTATAGGAATACCTAGAGTATTAAATATGTATGAAGATTATCCATTTTGGTTTACATTTTTA
This sequence comes from uncultured Clostridium sp., assembly GCA_930989765.1. Lineage (GTDB taxonomy): Bacteria > Bacillota > Clostridia > TANB77 > CAG-508 > CAG-269. Next base: position 4,209 of record CAKNNA010000012.1, read on the forward strand.
AGTAATTTAGGTTTCCGTGTAATCATATCAGATAAAAGTACAAGAAAAACATATGAAGCTGGAATGGAATCAATGCCATCAGAATCTGTATGTTACCCTGCAAAATTATCACATGGGCATATAGAAAATCTTCTAAAAAAAGGAATAAAGACTATATTTTACCCTTGTATGCCATATTCTAGAAAAGAATACGAAAAAGCAGATAACCATTACAACTGCCCAATTGTAATATCTTACTCAGAAGTTCTTAAAAACAATGTAGAAGGCTTAAAAGCAAAAGATGTCACATTCCTAAATCCATTCTTGCCATTTGATAGAAAAAATCTAGTTTGCAAAATGCTAGAATTACCAGAATTTAAAAAATATAATTTCACAAAAAAAGAACTAGAAAATGCGGCAAAAAAAGCAGAAGAAGAATATCAAAAATGTAAAAATGATATTAGACAAAAAGGTGCTGAAACCATAAAATACATAGATGAAAATAACCTAAGAGGAATCGTCCTTGCTGGAAGACCTTACCATATAGACCCTGAAATAAACCATGGAATTGATACACTAATTACTTCACTTGGACTTTGTGTTTTAACAGAAGATAGTGTATCAGACAAAACAGAAGCAAAAAGACCTTTAAGGGTTGTTGACCAATGGGTATATCATGCAAGACTTTATGCTGCAGCAGACTTTGTTGGAAAACATGATAACTTAGAACTTATACAATTAAATTCTTTTGGATGTGGTGTTGATGCAGTAACAACAGACCAAGTAGAAGAAATTTTGTCTAGCTTTGATAAAATGTATACTCTAATAAAAATAGATGAAGTAAACAATTTAGGAGCAGTAAGAATAAGAATACGTTCACTTCTTGCTAGCATGAATAAACGTATAAATCAAAAAGAAGAAGAAAAAAATCTTGGAAATTATGGCATTAACAAAAAAATATTCACAAAAGAAATGAAAAAAGATTACACTATACTAATTCCGCAAATGGCTCCAATACATTTTGAACTATTAGAATCAGCTGTAAAAAACTGTGGATATAATGTAAAACTTTTAAGAGATTGCACACCAAAAACAGTAGAAACAGGCTTAAAATATGTAAATAATGATGCTTGCTACCCATCAATTTTAGTTACAGGGCAAATGATAGAAGCACTTCAATCTGGAGAATATGACTTAAATAAAACAGCTTTAATTATGTCACAAACAGGTGGAGGATGTAGAGCAACAAACTATATAGGTTTTATTAGAAAAGCTCTTAAAGATGCAGGTTTTGAAAATATACCAGTAATTTCTTTCAATGTTGTAGGAATGGAAAAAATGCCCGGTTTTAAGCTAACACCAGAATTATTAGAAAAATTAGTTAAATGTATTATTTATGGTGATTTATTACAAAAAATGCTAACTAAAAATAGAGCATATGAAAAAAATAAAGGAGAAACTAAAAAACTTTTTGACACATGGATTGCAAAATGCAAAAAATTATTAGAAAAATCTACAAATAAAGAATTTAAACAAAGTATATATGATATGGTAAACGATTTTGAAAAAATAGAACTAGACACAAACCTAAAAAAACCAAAAGTAGGAATTGTAGGCGAAGTTTTAATAAAATATCATCCTTTTGGAAACAACTTTGTTGCTGACTTATTAGAAAAAGAAGGAGCAGAAGTAATTTTACCTGACTTTATGGGATTTGTTAAATTTATGGCTACACATAAAATTACCTTTAACAAATTATTAAACACAAATAAGACCTCTTCAAAAATTAGTAAACTTGCAATTAAATTAATAGACCTTATGGAAAAAGATATAAAAATAGCACTAGCTTCTTCAAAAAAGAATTACTTACCACCTTGTGATATTTGGCACCTAGAAGACAAAGTAAAAGATGTATTATCTATTGGTAACCAAACAGGAGAAGGATGGTTTTTAACAGCCGAAATGATAGAATATATAGAACACGACATACCAAACATAGTTTGTGTACAACCATTTGCTTGTCTTCCAAACCATGTAGTAGGTAAAGGAGTTATAAAAACCATAAGAGAAAAATATCCAGAAGCAAACATCTCACCTGTAGACTATGACCCACGGTGCAAGTGAAGCAAACCAAGCAAACCGTATAAAATTACTTATGACTGTTGCAAAAGACAACCTAAAAACTAAAGAAAATGAAAAAAAATCCATTGACAAAGAAAATATTATTTCAAAAGAAAACACAAAAATTGAACTTTAGGGACATTCCTTAAAGTTCATTTTTTGTATTTCATAGTGTTACAATTTAAAGTTATCTAAAATATTAAAATAAATGCCTTAAAAAATGATGAACTTTAAGGAATGTCCCTAAAGTTCACCTAAAGTTTACTATTGCTCTGGAGCTAATTCTAATACATTCTTATCAAATGATAATTTAAAATTATAATCATCTTCTAATTGCATTACTATATCTACTATTACACTTCCTCCATTTTTTCCAGTTTTATCTAGTAGTTCTATTCTATATGTTAGTATTTCTCCTTGATTTCCAAATTCCATAAAGTTTATTGTATTATATTTGAAAAATTTTTCTGATGCAAAATTTTTAAATTCTTCTAAACTTGGGAAATTGTTTTGTTTGTATCCATCTGTAAATAGGTTTTCATATATGTTTATATAGTCTCTTGCATTTAACATTTTTACAAATTTGTCTATGTTCATTTGTGCTTTTTCTACTATTTCTGCTTTGTTATATGCTTGTTTAAATGTATCTGATGTTATTGTGTATGTGTCTAATATTAGTGTATATTCTAGTGGATTTGTTGCTTTGAATATATAGTAGTTTTCGTTTTTGTCTATACATATATATTCTGTATATCCTTCATTTATATTTACTTGATATTTATCTAAAACTATATTATCCATTTGGTCTATATATTCTTTGTAATTTTCTATAGTTTTAAATCTTTTTTGTTTGTATTCTGAATCTAGTAATTCATATGCTTGCATATAATCTTTTTGAATTTGTTTTTTATAATCTGTTAAATACTTTATACATATTGTATAATCAGAAAAAGTTGATATTTTTTGTAATTGATTATATTCATTTTGTTGTATTGATTTTTCATATTTTGCTGTATTAGAATTTTGTTTTAAATTTTCATATTCCTCTTCTGATATTGGAAGTATACAATAAGAACTGTTATTCCAATCTTCTATTATCATAAAAAATGCATCTTCATAAAAATTATTTTCATTAGTTTTTGTTAATATTCCTTTTATTATATCTATTCGATAATTTATATTATTTTCTTGATTATCCATAACATTTTTTACATAATCTTCTTTTATATTCCATTCTGCAATATTATTATATTCAGACATTTTTTCAAATACTGTATTTTCTGTTATTCCGATTTTGTGCCTTATAGTCTTCGTTTAATAATCCATTTAAAATCTTATCTTTTGGTACATTTGTTTCTTGACTATAAATATATGACAAAAACATATTTATAGTATTTTCTTTCGTGAAAAATGTATTTATATTAGTTTCTTTTTCAAATTTATCTACTACAATTGCATCTGCAGAGTCTAAAGTATTAGACTCTTGCAAATTTACATTCTCTTTTTTAGATAAAAGGCTAAATAATACTATAGCAATTACAATTAATAATAATATCAAACAAATTATAATATATTTAATTTTTTTCAATTTTTTTCTCCTTTAATTAGAATTAATTAATGAATAATCAAATGTAGATGGGTTTGCTACATCTGTTGTACCATCTGCCCAGTTTGAATGTTCACCTTCTCCTCTTGGTACCCAAACTTCTAAGTGTAAATGTGCTCCATAAGATGCTCCCGTATTTCCCACATATGCAATTAGTTGTCCGGCAGTTACTGTATCGCCAACTTGCAAGCCTTCTGCAAATCCATTACAGTGTTGATATAATGTACTATATCCATTACCATGATCTATTCTAACATAAAATCCTCTTGCATTGTGATATGACATTTCAACAATTGTACCATTTCCTAAAGCTGCAATTGGTGTGCCTTCTGGTGCAGGTATATCTTCACCATAATGGAATTTAACTCCTGTACCATCTGGGTGATTTCTATATCCAAAAGCACTACTTGTATATGCTGAATATGTTGGAACTGCATCTAGTGGACCTGTTACACTACCTGAACCTATAACTTCTGTAGAAGCTGTACCAACTTTATATGAATTAGGATCTAATATTTCTCCATCACCTGTTTTATAAATTCCCTCATGGAAAACACCCCAATTTGCCTCAGCTCTATTTACAGCTCCACCATAACCAGTTAAAAATGGTAAACATCCATTAACTACAAAGTTATTCCTTAAGGCTTCTGTATTTCCATATTGTTGGTATACGGTTACAAAATTACCTATATTTCCATATTGGTACTTTACACATACAAGTGCATGAATTTGATTTTCTTCTAACTCAATTCCATTTGCTTCAATAGTTTGCTTGATAGAATTAGTAGCATTATTTAAAAAGTCTCTTTTTACATTTTGTACTATAGTAACATCTAATTGCGAACCTATAGCATCATATGCACCACTTGCAATATCTATTCCATAATTTGCATAAAGTGCTTGGTTATTATATACATAATCATTACTTCTATGCATAACACCAAAACCAAAATTCCTATTTCCTGTACTCTTAGACAAACCATCAGCATGACATAAAAAATACTTTCTATCTTCCGTTATACATTCATATATATATGGTGTTGAATTATATGTATATTTACCATCATCTCTTAAATAATGCCACAAGCTTGAATTTTCCCAGCTAGATAAATAATCTTGAAGTATATTTACTCCACCATTACCTACTTGATTAAATTTTGTTAAATCAAATTCTGTAAAATCAAATTCTGTAACACCTAAATCCTTTCCAGTAGCTTTATATATCAAATATTTCATCAAATCTACCATATCACTTGTAGAATCACTTAGTGTTAAAAGTTCAATAAACATTTCTGGAGTTTGTGTCAATTTAGACTTAATTTCTTTATTTGCATTAATTATACCTACAAATTTTTCCTCATTTCCTGTTGTAACTGTCTTTCCCATAGAAAAATTTCTAGTTACTGTCCTTGTATAAACAGTTTTATACCTAGTTACAACAGTTACTCTTCTTGCAATAATTTCATCATTTTGGTCAATTATAACATTTGATCTATCAACTCCTACTGTAGTAGTTTGTCCTTGGTTATATCCTGAATCTGATTGATTTAAACTATATTCTCTTTCAAAATGTGCACACCACCCATCTATTTTAGTTACCTGTGAACTAATAGAGTTAGTCTGCTTAGAAGATTCCTCTTCCCCTGTTACTTCTGTTGAACCCGGTTCAGAATATGTTCTTTGTAATTTATTTGTTTTTGCTGAATAAATATACATAGTTGGCTGTGTATTTTGAGTATATTTATTTTTTGTATATGTTGTTGTGGTATTATCTTGTATAGATAGTATACTTACTGTTTGCAAGGCTAAATTTGCTAAACTTATTGAAAAATCCTCATCTTGCAAATTAAGTTGTACTGCGATTAATAATTGGTATGGCATAGTATATTTTTCAATTTTTGATACATAGTCTATTGCATTACTTCTAAAATAAGTAAATTGATCATTTTCAGCTTCCCAATTTGCAACTATTATTTTTCCATCATCATCAATTGTAAAATAACCTAATCTATCTTTTGAGGTATCAGTTAACATTGAATCAAATTGGTCAGATGGTAAATATTTTAAATTTCTACCTCCTCCTGTTATCCCAGTAATTGATAAGTTTTTTTCTGCATCTACAGTACCACTTAAATTATTTAAAATATTATTGTAAAATACATCATTTTTTCCTTTAATATGAATACCTTCACTATCTGCTGGACTTAAATATCCATTACTATCTACTAAACCTTCTGTTGCATCTATAAAATTATATCCTTTTGACTGGCAATATGCCTCGATTGTTTCATTATAAGTTTTTATATTATTCATCATTGTATTTAAATCTACATATTTATAATTACTACCTACTGGAAAAACTTTTAATACATTAATTGGTATTGATGCATCGTATTTTTCCCTTAACTTATCTAGTAATTGCTCCATTGAATTAATATCTGTAATATTATTTACACCAAGTAATACAATAATCGCTTTTGGAGATTCTTCTGTAATTTCGTCAAAATGTTCAAGCCAATACTTCGCATGTTTTCCTACAACTGCATGTACATATGCTCCATCTAAATAACCTTCGTTTTTTAGAGCAACCATAAATGAATCACCAATTACTAAACATCCTTCTAATGAATCAAAAACAACTTTATCTTGAGTTTCGTCTTCATTTGAATCTTGTTGTTCTTCTGGGTTATCTTCTGCTTGCTCATCTGCATTTTCTGAATCTTCTTCATTACTAATTTCTATTGAATTTTCTTCATCATTTTCTTCATCTTCTTTATTTGATAAATATTCTGTTTCAACAGTTTTACTAGTTGAAGACCTCTGAATTGTAACAGTTCCTTGAAATTTTCCATCTTCATATACATTATCAGAAATACTTCCCGTAGAATTAGTAAATGTAGCATTTTTCACTCTATATGCACATGTAAATAAATCACTTCTATCTGGTCTATATACTGGCTCACCATATTCTGCATATGTAAATTCATCACTACCATAAAAATTAAAATCTCCTGCATATATACAAACATGTACTGGATTCTCTAAAAAAATATCTCCCGGTTGAAGTTGATTTATATCTGTTATAATCTCCCATCCATATATTTGAGCTAATGCATCTAAACTAGACTTTGTAGACCATAATCTTTCTCCACCTGCTAAATCAGTATATCCACTTCTTAGCAACACCTCTTGTACAAATGAAGAACAAGATATTACTTTTTGACCATTTATACCATTTTGCAAATCTATTGGAAATTGATAATTAACTTCACCTGTACTTCTGTATGAAAATCCATTATCTTGTAATTCCATACATAATTGTTTTGCATTCTCTAATATTCCTGAATTTTGTGGTCTTGGATTTTCTGGGTCAACATACTCTAAAGGGTCTACTGGTACACCATTTTCCAATACTTCAAAATGTAGATGTGCTTCTCCTACACCAGTACTACCAGAATATGCTATTAATTGTCCTTGTTTAACTACATCTCCTACACTAACAACTGCACTATCATTTTGTAAATGTTGATATCTAGTTGTAATTCCATTTCCATGATCTATATCTATATAATACCCTCTTGCATTATCATAAGTTATATTAGAAACAGTTCCCTCTCTAGAAGCTATTACTGGTGTCCCTTCATTTGCACCAATATCTAAACCTTTATGATCTTTTGAAGCCCCGGGAACTGAGATATTTCTAGGTCCAAATTTAGACGTAATATTTACTGTTACAGGATCTCCAATATAATACCCACTCGCATTTGGCTCAGCACTTCCTACTGGCCAAAAATACGATGTAGACGAAAAATTAGTTGTTTGAATTGTGCCATTTAAATTTGGAAGCTGTGTTGCAAGTTCTGCCACAAAAAATGTTTCTAATGTTTCATAATCACTTATACCTAAATCTTCTAAGCCTAAATCTTCTCTTTCGAGTTCTTCTTCTATTTGAGCAACATAATCAGAATTAAGCTGATAGCAATATCCACCTTCTCCATCATCTACAATTTCTGCAAGTGATGTTAATTCTTCTGAACCTGTTACAGATTTTACAACTTCTTTTACTTTAGTATCAGCTTTTTTAAATGTTTCTGCATTATACCCCCAAAATAATACTGTAGCCAAAACAGCAATAAGAACTATTACAATAGGTATAGTTATGGGAGAAAGTACTACTTTAGTAAAAAAACTTCCAGTTTTTCCTGTTTGTTTTTCCTCGTCCATCTTTTCCCTCCTTTATTACATCTCCAAATTCAAAAATTCTACATATTCATCTTTATTTTCCATTTGCATATATTTTTGATAATCTAGAACTATATTATTAAAAACTATTTTTGTTAACACCCTATCTGATATATAACTACAATTAAAACGAATTTTAATTTCCTTAGTAGTTTTTGCAGATATTACTAAATCATCTGGATTCATCTCATTTGTATCTGCATTATATTCTAATTCATTTTCATCTACCAAATAAATATCTTCTTCACCTTGTCTTGTAAGAGCTATATCTTTTTCTGACATATTATTTACAATATATGTACAAACTAAATCATCCATATATGAATCCATATACTTTAAAGTTATTTGAATATTACTTCCAGATGCTCTCAAATTTTGATTATTTCTACTTATAAAAGAATTTATATTTAAAAAATAATTTCCATTCTTTCTAACAATTGAAATATAATCTTGTGTAATCCCATCTGAAATTTTACCTGTATCTAGCGCATTATCCATTATTTTTACCAAAAAAATGTATTCTTCTGAAGCTGTCCATAATTGATATGTATAAGTTTTTTTACCTAAAAATATTAAACTATAATAATTATTATAAAACATATCATATGTTGGGTATAATACATCCTTACAATCTGAAGAAATCAAATTATAAGCTTCTTTAGGATTACCATCTACACAATAATCTAAAAAACTAACTAAAAGATTAGTAACATCATCTTTTTCTAAACCAGAAACTTGTGTATTATCTACGGCAGATTGTGTTGGATTATATATTGAAGAAAATTGATTTTCCCTTTGATTTGTATTTCCACTTGCTGATTGTATATTATTAAGATTATTTAATATATCTTTTCTTGCTAATTGATTTAATATTAAAATAACAATTATAACTAAAGCAATTAAACCAATTGTTTTCCATATTTTATTTTTATTATTATAATAAAATAGTCTTATTTTTCTTAACATATATTTTCTCCTTACTATTTAAATCTAGGGAAATAGTTTTTAATTATAAATAATTATAATCATTAACTTATTTCCCTATATTTTTTAAGTATTACCATCCATTCATATATCTAATACTTCCCTTAGTTTCATCTATTTTTGCTTGAGAAATTCCATTTGCTTTTAATCTTTCTCCGAAATATTTTAAATCAGACTCACTCTTAACAAGGTCATTTGCTTTAGCCAATGCCATAGTCTCTTTTGATCTAATATCTTTACCGTTTTTTTCTTGATATTTAAGGACCTTAATAGCTTTTTCATGGTCTTTAACACCATTTTTTGCCATTTCCAATCCTGCTTCCATATGCTCTTTCCAGCCATCACCAAATGCATCTTTATATGCATCTTGTAATTTTTTATTTGTCATAAATTCCATATCAAATTGCCTTTTTTGATATTCTTTATATTCAGGTGTATCTTTTCCTCCATAATATGCCTCTGCATAATCATCTTTAACATTTCTTATAGTATTAGATACCGCATTTGAAAATTGACCAACACTTTCTGGATTATCTATAGCATTACCAACAGTATAGGCTCCTGCTGTAGTAGCTGCTGTTCCTACAATGCCTGTTCCAGCAGTCACTGCAGATGATAGTCCTGAGCCTACCAAAAGCCCTCTTGCCCCTGCTGCATATCCAAGTCCTGCTCCTGTTGCTCCATATGTAGCTACATTAGAAAAATCATCAGATGCTAAACCTGCCATAGCACCAATAGCTCCATATGTTAAACCACCATATAGTTTTCCTGCCATTTTTAATCCTCTTGAGCCTGCTTTTAAAGCATATTTACCTGTAGTTTTAGCAATTCCTTTAACTTTTCCAATTTTTGCTGCTCTTCTTTCTTTAATTGCACGCTGTCTTTGTGCTTCTCTATTTTCTCTTTGTCTTATTGCAAATTGATTATTTCTATAGAAGCTATTTGCTAAATTTCTGTATTCATCTGTACCTGTCAAATTTTGTTGCTCCATTTCTCTCATTCTTGCTAAATCTCTATCTGCTGCACCTTCATAATCAGTTCTATTATAAAAGAAACTATCTCTATCTAAAATTCTATCATTTCCTTGTCTTGCAGTACCTCCAGTTGTTTGAGAATCTCCTTGTCCTTGCAAATTACCGTCTTGCGTTCTTACATCATTTTCTACTTGATCTACATCTGCTCCTTGTGAACTTCCATCACCTAATCTAGAAACATTTGCATTAGGATTATTCTCATTTCCTCCAAGTCCTTCTACAAATAGTTTATCTGAATTTTCTTTATATGGATTACTAAGGTTTAATGTATCACTATTATCATCTTGTGATGCTTTAGCATTTCTAGGATGTGGTCCTCCTCCTGCTAATCTTCTTAAAGAATTTAAGCCTTGCATTACCATTGCGCCACCAACAGCTCCGCCCATAATGCTTCCTGTTGTTTGTGCTTTTTCAAATCCGAAAAATCTACGTAATATTTTCTCAGCTTGTAGCATAAACCCTATGGCAACTATTGCATATAACATATTATTTGTTGCTAAATCCATAGCTGAACCTACTAAAATGGTATATAGCAATAAATGAAAAGGTTGTATTAATAAATTAAAAATATATTCTTTTGTCCACATATCAAATGCTTGTGCTTTTCCATCTGACATTTTATCCATTGGATAAGTTAAGGCAACCAAAGGAGAAATTAAAGTAAGAAAAGCCATATAAATAACCCTTTTTATATATTTTACAAGGAACATTATTGTGTATATAACAAGCACAAAATAAATTATAGTATATCCTACTCTTTGCTCATTTACTAAACCATTTCCTTTATCATCTACTTGTAATTGTTGAAGTATTCTAGCTTCTCCCATAAAGTTTGTTCTCCAACCTATATAATCTTGTGAAGCTCCATCTGATTGAGCCTGCTGTAAATCTTGTGCCAATTCAGATTGTGTTACTTGATCTTGTGTAACTGTTGAAGTAGAAGTAGAACTAGAACTACCACTATCTGAATCAGAAGCAACATCAGAATTTGGCATCTGCTGTGCATTATTTGATCCACCACTTTGATTTATTTGCTGTACACTAATAAGTTCTGTGCTTATAGGAACTACAATCTCAGCATTAGCAGCATTCAATATGTTTGTGAATTCCTCTGTTATAGTTAAAGCAAAAGCCATAATATAATGCATAAACACAACTATTACAACTGCAACTAACCAATTTTGAAGGTTTTCTTTATACTTTGCTGCTTCTTTTGATGTACTACTAATTACAATTCTAATACCAATATATAGTAAAACAACCATCAAACCAATTAAAACCATATTTCTTAAAGCTGAATACCATTTTGAAATTGTTGGTTGTAACTCTTGTGCAATTGAAACATATTCTTCTCCTTGACTATCCAAAGCAGGTGACTCTACCAAATTTCCCTCATCATCATAAGAATAATATATATATTGATTTGGAGAAATAAAGTTTACATCTAATAAAGGTATTCTATTTGCAAAAATTTCTTGTGGTGATATATTAAACATTGGCAAATAAAAATCATCTGGTATCATAGATTTTGTAATCATAGATGCACCGACTCCTGTTAATGCTCCTGCCATAACAGCACCACCGACTGCATGTGCACCAGCACCTATTCCTGCTCCAACAGCTGCAATTGTCCCCCCTGTAGCAGCACCAACAGCTCCAACTACAGGAATAGCTACTAATGCAACTACAACTACAGCTCCAACTACAACTCCCCAAAACTTAGACCAAAAATCCTCACCATTATCTATATGTATAAAAGTCGACTGCTGACCGCAGGATAAATCTATGTAATAAACTCATTACTCCATCGCCAATAGCAGTTACTAAAGATATTACTGGACTTAATAATACTCCACCTGGTAGTGATGCATTTTGCTTTTCAATTGTATCTGCTTGCACTACTATATTAGGATGTAAAAAGTTAAAAATTGTTAAAAATATTAATACAATTATAATCTTTCGTACAAAACCTTTCTTTGTAAAGTTATTCATATTATACTCCTTAACCTAGTTTTCTCTTTTCTCTTTCAACTAATTTATTTAAATTAGTTTCAACAAATTCAAATTCTTTTGCTGTAGGCGTTATTTTTAAAATTGCCGTATCTTGACCTACTTTTAATAAACCTTCACCTTTAACACAATTTACTAAAAATCCTGCCTCACCTTCACTTAATTTAAATACTTCTTTTAAATATTGTATTTCAGATTTATCTTGGGCTAAGAATAATTTTGTATCTGATGAAGTTAAAACTGCTTGTGCTTCTGGTTTTTCATAAAAGTCTTGAAATCTTTGTGAAATTATTGCAAGTGATACATTTCTTTTTCTTGCACGTCTTGCCATTGTATTTAAGAAATCAACTGCTTCTGGATATGGAAGTAACATCCAAGCTTCATCCACAATTACTCTCTTTTTATTTGCCTTTTTTCTATCTTCACTATTTTTCTTAACAAACTTTTCCCAAATCCAAGAAAGTAATATTTGCTGAGCAAGTGGTCTTGCAAATCTTTCTTCTAGTTGTGATATATCTAAGTTTATAAAAGGTGCTCCTTCTAGTAACTCAAAAGTAGATTGTCCATCAAAATATGCCATTTGACCATCATATTCTCTTATATATTGTTTCATTACTTTTAATAAGTAACTATAATGGAACTGATAATCTTTATTATTATCTTCTTTTGCCTTTTTTTGTATTCTTTTGTACCAACTTCCTATTGTTGGCATTAATTTCTTTTGCCTATATAATCTATCTGATGTGTTCATTCTATTACTATTTGTATATAAACTATTAGGGTCTGATGTAATTCCAGCTTCTGCATATTCCTCTGCTACAGATTCTGCAATTATTTGTTTTGTAAGCTCATTTACATCTGTACTTCTTGTACTACCTTTTGCCATTGTAACTAAAGCTTGCGTAACATCTTCTACTTTATTTTCTACATTTACAATTGTTCTTTCTCTTCCTGTTATTTCATCTTTTATTTTTTCTGGCTCGATATCAAAAAGATTTATTATAGTTTTAGAATTAGGACTAAGTACTACATTTATTCCACCTAAACTTTCTGCAACTATTGAATATTCACCTTCCGCATCTAATGCTAAACTTTCTATATCCATAAGTACTGATGACCTAGAAATTAATGTTTTCATTGTAACAGATTTACCAGCACCAGATTTTGCAAATATAACTATATTATAATTTGTAAGTGATGGGTGAAAATTATCAAAAAGTATTGGTGTTCCTGTTTGTCTATTAAAACCTAAGGGCACTCCTGTTGAATGACCTATTTCTGATGTTGTAAATGGAAATACTGTTGCCATTGACCTTCTATCAAATGTATGTATTATTTTTGTTTTATCATCCATTAATGGAAGGTTACTCTTAAAGGCTTCTTCTTGCATTGCCCATGCATTTTTTATACCTACTAAAGATTTTGACATTTCTGTAGATAGCAATTTTGTAAGTTTATCTAAGTCTGCCATATTATATGTAAATAATGTTGCAACAATTGAAGCTTCAAATAATTTATTAAAACCTGCTGCTATTTCATCTCTTAATTGCTCAGCTTCCATTCTTTTTTGTGATAAAGTGCTTTCTCTGTTTATATTTCCTTTATCTGCTGCTACAATTCTTTCTGTTTCTAATTCATTTATAACTCTATTTAATTCATTTTGTGAAGTTGATTCTTGTATTGGATTTATATATATAGATGTATTAACATCCCCGAATAAATACATATCCCTAAATAATTCTGGAAATGTTGCCATTCTAGGTAAAGTTGATACATAAAAGCTTCTTGCATATCTTGTAACATTTGAAATTATTTCTAAGTGATCCATTTTTGAAGCATCTATTCCAGAAGGTGCAATTAGTTCTTTTAATGTTTTTCCTTTTAAAAATGCCACTTCTTTTTCAGCTAACTCATTTGCTTGTTGCTTTCTTTCTTCCTCTTGTCTTTTTTTCTTGAACATCTTTATTACCTCCTTCGCTTTCATTTGTAATATCTTCTTTTGCCATATCTATTAACTCACCATCAACATATTTCTTATTTTCTTCAAGTATGGCTACTGCCATTTCTTTTGCAAGCTCATCTATTTGGCTTTCTCTTCTTTTAACCTCTACATATTTTTTATTATTTTGAGCTTTTTCCAAACTATTTTGTGCCATCTCAACTGCTTTTTGTTCTATAACTTTATTAAGCTCTTTCATTCTTTTATCTAATACATCTGGTGCAGTTGTATACATATCATTATATCCTGACCTTAGTGCGTTTTGTAAGTTTAATATCTCTGAATCATCTCTGTTATATGCCATATATAATAATTCTCCAAGTTCAGTTGAATTTAGAATTTTTCCAGTTACTCCGACATGCAGAAATTGACCTTATTATTGATTGTGACCTTGTATATAATTCAGAAAATGCCATTGATTTTATTTCTTCTTTATCTAACTCACTTTTTAAATCTACAGGATAATATGGTATTATAATATAATATTTTTTTGTTAGTATATCTTTATTTAAACTCATTTTTTCTGTATCATATATTATATCTCTTCCATATTCATATAGGTTGCTTTGTTTTGTCATTTCGTATATATATGCATTTAAATCTTCTTGGCTATATTGATTACTTTCTACCATCTGATTATATTGTTGTTGCATTAAAAATAGTTTACTGCCTATTTTATCTACTCTTTTTTTATATTCATTAATACTATTTTCTAAGTTTATTGTTCTTGTTTGAATATAAAATTGAATAGGACTTCTTAAAGTGTTTAAAAATTGAACAAAACCTGATTCAACAGAATTTTTCTCTACCCCTGACATTAGGTCATAATTTATACCTTGACATTCTACAACCATTAAGTATTTACGTCCAGTTTTTTGAATTATCATATTGTCCTGAACAGATTCAAATTCCATAAAATTAAATATTGGTTGCTTCCCAGGTCCTACACCTTGTTCTTTAGGTATTTCTTCTTCTGTGGCTTCATCCAATTTTTCTTGTTTTGGTCTACTTTTTACTTTCATTATAAAATATACTGCAACTAAAACAACTAGTATAAAAAATATGCAACCTAATAATATAATTAACATTTGTATTGTTGGATCATTACTCATTATTTTCCCTCTCCTTTGTATATACATATATTTTATCTTTTCTCGTTTTAAATTTTATTACTCGTTTTATAACATCATCTATATTTTCTCCACCTGTTTCTCTTGTTACTGAAAATCTTTGACTATTCGGCATTTTTAATGTTCCTATTAAAAAACCTATTAATCCAAAAAGTAGAACAAATATTATCCCTATAAAATTTAAACTTAATAAACTAAAAATTATGTAAAAAATTCCTCCAGCAAGTGCCCCAATACCTGTATATATTAAAGCTTTAGTAGAAAATATAAATAATATTCTACCTTCACCTTTTACATTTCTAGGTATATTATATGTTCCCATATTTTTATCTCCTTGCATTATATATTTAGGTTTTTTGGTTTTACCTATAAACCTCTATTTACTATTCTACAATTCTATTATAACAAAAAAAAACCTAAAATGTAAGGTTTTTAGGCAATTTTTTTGACTTTTATTCAATTGTAACATTTTTGTAATATAAAAATCTAATTTTTATATACGCAAATAGAGTTTTTTGATTTTTATGACATATAAATTTAATATATAAAATTTAAAAAAGTGTTTTTTAAAAAACACTTTTTTAAACATTTGATAAGAATGAGTATAGTACTCCAGCTATTGTTGATGCTGCGAATATTAATGCTGCACCTACTATGTATGGCATCATTGTCTTTTTGTATTCTGCTTTTTCTTCTGCTGAACCCATCATGTATTTAATACCTAGTACTATAAGTACTATTACAGATACTACTGATCCAACTATAGTTAATATTGTTATTAATTGGTTACCTAGCCCTGTTATTTTTTCTGTCCCATTTACATTTGCACCATTTAATGTTGCTGGACTATTTACTCCAGTTACAGGTGCTGCAAATACTGGCATAGCTACTGATATTAATAACATTATTGTTAATAAGATTGATACCGCTTTTGACATTTTTTTCATCCCTTTTCCTCCTATTCTATATAAATATAACTTTTTTCGTAACTATATAATTATATAATAACACACTATTTTTCATTTTTCAATACTTTTATTAAAATTAATATCATATTATGGTTACTATTGTAATGTTTTACATAGATGTTATAACATTGTAAAATATTCCTGCAATAGTAGATGCTGCAAATACTAAAGCTGCTCCTATTACATATGGCATTAATGATTTTTTATATGTAGCCTTCTCTTCTACAGACCCCATCATATATTTTATACCTAAAGCAATTAATACAATTACTGATAATACACTTCCTATAACTGATAATATAGTTATAAATTGATTAGCTAAATTTGTTGCATTTTGACTTTCAAATTTTTTACCAGTTAAATCATTTACTGTAAAACTGCCATCTGAACTTCCTTCAGGTAGAAGACCTCTATTATAAAGTCCATCTAAATCCATACAATATGAAGTAGTACTTATAAAAGTACATAAAATTATAAATATTAATAATATAGTCAGAATGCTTTTATTTTTAAACATTTTCACAATATCATCTCCTTTATATTGATTCTGCGATAGATGCAATTATTCCTATTAAGTTAGATACACCAAATACTAAAAATGCTCCTATTATGTATGGTTTCATTGTTTCTTTATATTGTGCTTTCTCTTCTAGTGATCCCATCATATATTTAATACCAATAACTATTAATGCTATTACAGAAACTGCACTTCCTACAAATTGAATTATTCCTATAATTATATTTCCCATATCTCTTAAACTTGTAGCATTAGTTACATTTCCTATTTTATCTTGATAATTTGCTGGATTTATTGCATCTATACTTGAAAGAGTATCTGCAAGCTTCACTGTATTTTGCTCATATGTATCTACTATTATATGTTCTGCATTTACAACAGAACTCATTAATATTGTTCCTAATGTTATTATAAATACTGTTATTACTTTTAAACACATTTTATACACATATATCACCTCATTTTATCCTGCTATTTTCATAATTTCTAGTACTATTTTCCAAATTCCAAAAGCTCCAAATATTATAAATACACCTGTTATATATGGAAGTAATTGTTTTTTAATTTCTGCTTGTCCTTCTGCTGATGCATATAAGAACTTGATCCCTAATGTTATTCCCCAAACTACTGCTATTACCATTCCTATCGCAAATAATATGTTATATATTTTTGATATACCTACATCAAACTCATCTTGATCATATGTGTCTGAAAGATTTTGTGGTTTTACAAATCCTTGTGCATCTGAGATTATTTCATCTATTGTTTTGTTTCTTTCTTCTACTCCGTCTATACCTGTACTAAAATCTATACTACTATAATCTCCTGCCATTTCAGCATATTCAACTACCTCATCATACGCATCTTCTCTAGAAATATTATATCCTTCAACATTATCTGTTCTATCATCACCAAAAATATTAGTTAGATAAGACATCATTGAATTTCTTTTTGATTCCAGTTCTGCTTGTTCAGCTTCAGTTATTTTAGGTATTTTGTCAATAATTTTTCTAGCATCTTTATAAGCATTATCAAAAGATTTTAAATAATCTATCTGTCCATCTCCTCCTGAAGTATTTCCTGTGTTTCCAGATGTATTTCCCGTCTCTCCAGAAGTATTTCCACCACCTTGTACAGCATTATCTTTCTCATCTTTTGCCATAAAATAATAACAAGCTGCTACATATCCTGTTCTTTCATATTCAAGTGGGCTAGGATCCATTGCAACTGCCTCTGCATAAAAATCTTCACACACTTTCATTTTAGTATCTGGATCTTGTCCCCAATAAGAAGTACTATTATGTCCAAATGTTCCTTCTACACGATCCCAAAATGTATTTTTTGTGATTGTTATTCTATCCTCTGGAGCCCCACTCATATTTTTTTCAATTGATTGAAAAGCTTTTTCTTTAGCTTGCTCTATTGACATACTTGAAACATTATATTGTTCTATAAAATCTAATAAGGTTGCATGAGCATTACCACTTGCATATACATTAGTACTAGTCAGCAATAAAACAACAATCAATAAATAAATCATTTTTTGTTTAAACATTTTTTTTCCCCTTTCTACTAAAATTAATAAATTTTTATTATATTTTTTAAAATTACCTTAATATTTATATAAATTTATGACATTATTTTCATAATTTCTAGTACTATTTTCCAAATTCCAAAAGCTCCAAATATTATAAATACACCTGTTATATATGGAAGTAATTGTTTTTTAATTTCTGCTTGTCCTTCTGTTGATGCATATAAGAACTTGATACCTAATGCTATTCCCCAAACTACTGCTATTACCATTCCTATCGCAAATAATATATTATATATTTTTGATATACCTGCATCAAACTCATCTTGATCATATGTGCCTGAAAGATTTTGTGGTTTTACAAATTTTTGTGCATCTGATACTATTTCATCTATTGTTTTGTTTCTTTCTTCTATTCCATCTATACCTGTACTTAAATCCGGATTTGCATTTTGATTAACAAAAGTGCTATGCGCTTTTGTATATGCATCTAATCTTGTTATTTGTTCCTGTATACCTGTAACATTTTGGTCTAATTCTGCATCAGTTAATTCTTCAAAATGAATTTGCATTGATGTTTTAGCTGTTTCTAGCCTAGCTTCATCAACAGTATCTTCTGACATAACATCTAAATATTCTCTATATGCATTATCAAACAATGCTGCCTCATTTGAAATATTTTGTCCTCCTGATGTATTACCACCTGAAGAATTCCCTCCTGATGTATTTCCTGTTGAAGTATTTCCTCCTGATGTATTTCCCCCAACATTACCATCTAATTCTTCTGCAGCCACAATTCTTCTAAATAAAGCTGCATATTTATATGCATACCATATAAGTAAATCTCTATCTTGTCCTGGTGCATCCCAGTAATCTAAAGCATCTCTAACATAGTTAGCCCTTAACATTTCTTTTTTACTCTCATATGATTCTGAATTATCATTAACTAAAGTTTCTGCCTGCTCTACATTTCCCCTAGGTATACTAGGATTGAATGTTCTATCAACTGCTGCTTCATATTCAGCTGCTTTAGCATTTATCTGATTTTCACTCAAACCATTAGCATACATTTCGACAAATTCATCTAAAGTAGCTGGCATCGTACTAATTGCATATACATTTTGCACAATTAACATATTAATTAAGATTACTATTAAACAAATTATCAATATTCTATTTCTCATTGCTACCTCCTCTTGTCCTTTATTATATCAATTATACTCCATTTTTAATTTTTTTTCAATGTACAATATAACCTAACAAAATACTAAAAATCCTTTATATTATCAGATTATTCCTTTATATAATATTATAACAAACTATATATTAATTTACAATAAATATTATAATTTTCAAAATAACAATATTTCATATATATTTTTTCATAATATTTTATCTCTTAGAAATATTTTATTTTTAAATTAAGACAAAAAAAATATAAAGTAAAAATTTACTCTATATCACTTTTGGCGTAGGTGAGAGGGTTCAAACCTCCGCGCCGATTGCTCGACCTAGCAGTTTAACAAAAGTGTATGTATACTTGTATATCTACTCTGTCTACTCCGTTTTCTGTTCCAATATTTTCTTGCTCCACATATTCTCCACCTTAAGCCTATTTTTATTAATTTTCACTATATATTTTTTTCTGTTCTTTTATATAATATTCTTTTATTTTTTGCCAGTCATAATCAATAAAAACTTTTGGCAAATTCTCATCTTCAGCATCTTCAAAATATGCTAAACTTTGTATTATGTGTGCATAATTAATTTTATTTTCATCATATTTCTTATTTAACATATTTAATATATCTGTTATTGTTATATTAAAATTATTACAAATATAATATAAATCAAAAAAGTCTTTCTTTGTTCCTCTTTGGCTTATTGCTATTAGTTTCATTATTGCTATATCTTCTATACTTGCTAAATATAAACCTTTTATATCTTCTACTGCTATTTTATCTGCTACTAAATTGTTTTTAAAATATAAAAATGTTAATTGTACTCCATTTAAAATAGCATGTACTGTTCCTTTTCTACATACAGTAACTTCTAATTCTCCTATTGTTTCTAATTCTTGTATTAATAAATTTTCATCAAATTCTGTTTGTATAAAAAAGTCAAAATCAAATGACTCTCTTATTCCTGTTTGTAATGCTAATGCTGTTCCTCCTGCTAAATAATAGCTTTTTAAACTTATTGTTTCTACTACTTTTTTTAATATATTGTATCTGTTTTTACCAATTATTTCCCAATGCATAATTAACCTCCAAATGTATAATTCATATTCTCATTATTTATATAATACTGCATTTCTTCTTTTTTTAAGTCATATACATTTCTTAAAAAGTTTGCTGTTATCGGTGTTAATCTTCTACTTGTTTTTGCTGTTTCTATAATTTCAGCTTTTGTGTAAGTGCTTTTTAACCATTTTATGCTTTTCCAATTTCCCTCACAAAATAGCCTACTTATTATATATTTCATATTCTTTTTTATGTCTAATTTTTCATATTCTGTGTCCCAAAAATATTTTTTAAATTCAATTGGCATTTTTGTACCTCCCTATACATTATACCATATTTTAAATTAAAATCTACACTTCATATAAATATTTATTTCTTTTATTAATCTAAGCCTTTTAAAACGCTTTAAAATCAGTTTTAAGCCTCTTTTATATTCTATTCAATATAATTTCATTGCTACAATTTATTTTGTATTTGTTTTTTTAATCATTTTCCCTATATAACTATTTACTTCATTACTTGCTTCTACTACTTTTTTTGTATCTAAATGTGTTTATTTATGTTTATAGTATTTTTGTAAAAACTGTTTTTTAAACAAAAAAATAGTATAAAGTCCTCAAAACCTTATACTATTCTTTGGCGTAGGTGAGAGGGTTCGAACCTCCGCGCCGATTGCTCGACCTAGCAGTTTAGCAAACTGCCCCCTTCACCACTTGGGTACACCTACATTTATATATAAAAATAATAAGATATAAAAAACAAAATTTTGAATTATATTTTTATATCTTAAAGCAAAAAATAAAATTGGCGGAGAGGGTGGGATTCGAACCCACGGTACGCTATAAACGCACGCCAATTTTCAAGACTGGTGCCATAAACCAACTCGACCACCTCTCCATATTTAATGACAAATGTCATCTAGCAGTATTTATACTAACATTTTTATTGACATTTGTCAATAGAAATTTTTGAAAATTTTTTAATTTGGTCACCATTTTAGTCATCACCATATTATCACAATGTTCACACTCCAAATAAATAATTTCTATCTATTTTACTTTGTAAATATTTTTACTGTTCACAGCTTTTTCTATTGCCATTTTTTCCTCTTCAGAAACCGTATAAGTAGATTTCCCTTGTTCTACAGGTTTTGCATAAATATTAGACATTTCTCTTGAATAAATTCCATTTAAAACAACACCATTATTATTTTCATCAAGTAATGCTAATGCAAAACTTAAATCGCTTCCTGTGTCTTTAAAAGCATTATATCTAACTATGCCTATTTTTTGAATACAACCTTCTAAATCCTTATCTAAATTTTTACAGTATTCTACAATTTCTAGATTTTGCTTTTCTACTCTATCTACTTTATGCATAAAAGTTTCTAAGTCTTCTTCTATATTCGTACCATTTCCAAGCTTTTTAATAAAATTTTTATAATGTTTTTTAGTTTTATTTAGCATTGCCATTAAAATAATTGTAATTATTATAAATATAATAACTAACAAAGATAAAACTAATAAAAATATATCAGTATTTATAAATTTTAAAATATTATCCATATTATAGTCCTTTCCTTTCTTGTTACTGCATTAATCCTAAAATTCTTTCTAAATCATCATTATTTGCATATTCTATAATTATTTTTCCTCTTCTTTTTCCAACATCAAGTCTTACTTTTGTACCAAAAAAGTTTTGAAATCTGTCTTCAATATCTTTATATAATATTTGGTTTCTTTCACTTTCTTCTCTTGATACCTTTTTTTTGCTTGCAACATTTTCAACTTGTCTTACTGTTGCATTTCTTTCTATCATACTAATTGCAGTTTTATATTGCTTTTCAGGGTCTTGTATTCCTAAAAGTGCTCTACAATGTCCTTCTGTTAGTTTACCCTCTTTTGCAAGTTCTAATACTCTTGGCTCTAAATTTAAAAGTCTTATTGTATTTGCAATTGCACTTCTACTTTTTCCTAATCTTTTTGCAATATCTTCTTGTTTTAAATCAAATCTATCTATTAAATTTTTTATTCCAAAAGCTTTTTCTATAGGATTTAAATCCTCTCTTTGTATATTTTCTATTAATGATATTTCTTGGTTTTTCTTTTCATCATTTTCTCTAATTATTACAGGAATTTGCTCTAATCCTGCAATTTTGCAAGCTCTCCATCTTCTTTCCCCTGCAACAATGCTATAGTAATCTTCTTTTTTTGTAACAACTATTGGCTGTATTAATCCAAATTCTTTTATAGATTGTGCAAGTTCTTCTAGTGATTCTTGATTAAATGTTTTTCTTGGTTGGTCTCTATTTGGCTCTATTTCTGTAAGTTTTAAATTTTTTATTGAATCATTTTCTCTAGCTTGTTCTTCTTCTGGAACTGGTCCAAATAAAGCATCAAGCCCTCTTCCTAATCCGGTTTTTTTATTCATTATTTATCACTTTCCTTTTATTTTATTTTTTTTGAGCTCTTAAATTTTTTGATTTAATTTCCTTTTTATTCATCCAATTCTTCTAATTAATTAGATCTTAATATTTTTTAATTTCAAAATTAATGCATTTTATGTAAACTTATTGTTCGTTATTTTTCAAGAACTCTCTTGCTAATTTTTCATAGCTCTTTGCACCTTTTGACCTTGGATCATATTCTGTTATTGGCATTCCATAACTTGGTGCTTCACTTAACCTTACATTTCTTGGAATAACTGTTTTATATACCTTATCTTCAAAGTATTTTTTTACTTCTTTTACAACTTGGTTAGATAAATTTGTCCTTATGTCATACATTGTAAGCAAAGCTCCTTCTATTTGTATATTTTTGTTCAAATGTTTTTTTACTAGATTAATAGTATTTAAAAGTTGCCCTAATCCTTCAAGTGCAAAGTATTCACATTGTACTGGTATTAAAACACTATCTGATGCAGTAAATGCATTAAGTGTAATAAGTCCAAGTGATGGTGGACAATCAATAAATACATAATCAAATCTTTCTTTTAATATTTCTAACTTTTCTTTTAATCTTTGCTCTCTAGACATCATAGAAACTAGCTCAACTTCTGCACCTGCTAAGTTCATATTTGATGGACAAACAAGTAAGTTACGAATAGCCGTTTTTTCTAAGGTGTCTATTATTTGTGTATCATTTACTAATACATCATAAAAAGATAATTCAACATCTTTTTCTGCGCCAAGACCACTAGTTGCATTACCTTGTGGATCTGCATCTATTAACATTACTTTTTTTCCTTTTTTGGCTAAAATTGTACTTAAATTTACTGTTGTGGTTGTTTTTCCAACTCCACCTTTTTGGTTTGCAACTGATATTACTTTTCCCACAAAAATGCCTCCATTCTTTTTGGTAAATATTAACCTGTATGTTTTATGTGTCGTCTATTATTATAATATATAATTATATATTAAAAGTCAATGAATTTTTTAAATTTTTTTAGGAAATGTTGTTTGGTTGGGTTGAGTTTTGTGGTTTAAAATTAGCCGCCTTAAGTGAAGGTGGGATATATAGAGAAGCTAAAGGAAAGACAATGTATATAATTTTAAAATATAAATGTGCGACTGGAATAGCATTAGAATTTCTTAGGTAATTTTTTTGGAAAATGTTCGGAAATTTTCGTTATACGGAAATTATGCAGAAAGGGTGCCAAAAAAATTACTTAGAAATTCTTATGCTATGAAAGGAGCCGTTTATATTTTAAAATTATATACATTGTCTTTCCTTTAGCGGTCCATTTTAAACCACAACCCCCAAACCACAAATCACAAAAAAAATACCAGGCTACAAACTCCACATAACCCAGTACCAAAACTCACACAATCGGCTCCTTCGCTGGCATTCCCGCCTTTCTAGGAAACCTCTTATCCAAACTCTTTACCTTATCCAACACAATTAAATTCCTCTTCATATCCGTTCTAGGCAACAAAAATGTATCCATCTCTTGAACTTTTAATCCAAATAAATCAATTGCTTTTTTAGCCTTTTTTAACTCCTCTTCCACATCTTGCCCTTTCATACAAATACATTTCTTATTTACCTTTACAAATGGAGCCAAATATTCAAGTAATGTTGGCAAATTTGCAACAGCTCGTGATGTTACAACATCAAACTTTTCTCTATAATTTATATTTTTTCCAAAATCCTCTGCTCTTCCATGAACTGCTACAATATTTTTAAGTTCTAATTTGTTTATTACTTCTTCTAAAAATTTAACTCTTTTATTTAATGAATCTAATAAAACTATTTCCATTTCAGGCTTTAAAATTTTTATTGGAATTCCAGGAAAACCAGCTCCTGTTCCTACATCTATTAAACTTTTTTCATTACTTAAATATTTATAAATTGTAAGACTATCTATAAAATGTTTTATAATTATTTCTTTTTCTTCTGTAATTGCTGTTAAATTCATTTTTTCATTCCATTCTATTAATATTTGCATATAATTATAAAATTGCTCTATTTGATTTTTTTCTAATTTTAGGTCTAATTCTTTTAAATATTCGTTAAATATTTCTTCAAATTCTTTAATATCCATTATTTATAATTTCTCCTTTATTATTTTTTATCTTTATTCTAAAATTTGAGTTTTTTTGTTTCACAAGAATGTTTCACGGAAAAACATTTTTAAAAAATCTTATAATATCTACTTTTTTAGGCCTTGCATAAATATAAGTAAAACAGATATATCTGCCGGAGAAACTCCTGAAATCCTTGATGCTTGTCCTATAGAGTGTGGCTTATATTTATTTAATTTTTGTCTTGCCTCTAGACTAATTCCCTTTATTTCGTTATAATCTATATCATCTGGCAGGATTTTCTGCTCTAATTTTTTAAACTTTTCGACATGTGCTTCTTGCATTTTTATATATCCTTCGTATTTTATTTGTATTTCTACTTCTTCTTTTTCTTGAATTGATAAATCTGGTCTATTTTCATCTATTTGAGCTAAGTCTTCATAATTTAATTCTGTTCTTTTAAGCAATTCTGCCATTTTAGTTCCAGTTGTAAGTTTAGTTGTATTATGCTCTTCTAAGAATTTATTTACTTTTTCTGTTGGCTTTACTATTAGTTTTTCTAATCTTTCTTTTTCTTTTTCTATATTTTCTTTTTTTATCAAAAACTTTTTATATCTTTCATCAGATATTAGTCCAATATCATGGCCGATTTCAGTTAATCTTAAATCAGCATTATCTTGCCTTAAAAGCAATCTATATTCTGCTCTTGATGTCATCATTCTATATGGCTCGTTTGTGCCTTTTGTTACTATATCATCAATTAAAACACCTATATAACCTTGAGATCTATCTAATATTAGAGGTTCTTTTCCTTTTATTTTTAAACTTGCATTAATTCCTGCAATTAGTCCTTGTGCTGCAGCTTCTTCATAACCTGATGTCCCATTTATTTGACCTGCTAAAAATAATCCTTCTATTCCTCTGTATTCTAAAGATAATTTTAAGTTTAATGGGTTTATTGAATCATATTCTATAGCATATGCAGGTCTTGTAAATTCTGCATTTTCTAGGCCTGGTATTGTACGATATAATGCTATTTGCACATCTTCTGGAAGTGATGAACTCATTCCTTGTATATACATTTCTTCTGTATCTAAGCCAACAGGCTCAACAAATGCTTGATGCCTTGGTTTATCTGCGAATCTTACAACTTTATCTTCTATTGATGGACAATATCTAGGTCCTGTTCCTTCTATCATTCCTGAATATAGTGGTGAACGATGCAAATTTTGCCTTATTATTTCATGGGTTTTTTCATTTGTATATGTTAAATAACAATCTACTTGTTTTAGTTCAGTTATCTCATCTTCAAAAGAAAATGGTATAATCTTATCATCACCTTTTTGAACTTCCATTTTGCTAAAGTCAATACTTCTTTTATTTATTCTTGCTGGTGTTCCTGTTTTAAATCTTATAAGTTCAATTCCTAAGTTTTTTAAACAATCTGATAATTTATTAGCTGCTGCTACTCCATCTGGACCACTTTCTTCTGAAAAATCTCCTATAAATATTTTTCCTTTTAAATATGTACCAGTAGCTAGAATTAATGCTTTTACATTATATATAGCTCCCACATTTGTTTCAATTGATTTTACTTTTCCATTTTCTAATTTTATATCAACAATCTCTGCTTGTTTAAGTTCTAAGTTAGGTTGTTTTTCTAATGTATGTTTCATTTCAGCTTGGTATTTCTTTCTATCT
This sequence comes from uncultured Clostridium sp., assembly GCA_930989765.1. GTDB lineage: Bacteria > Bacillota > Clostridia > TANB77 > CAG-508 > CAG-269. The sequence goes on from CAKNNA010000012.1 coordinate 30,799, forward strand.
GCTTGTGCTCTTAATGAATGTACTGCAGGTCCCTTTGAAGTATTAAGCATTTTAATTTGTATCATCGTTTTATCAATGTTTTTCCCCATTTCACCCCCAAGTGCATCTATCTCTCTTACTAAATGTCCTTTTGAGCTTCCTCCTATGTGTGGGTTACATGGCATATTTGCCACATTTTCTAAACTTATAGAAAAAATAAGTGTTTTCATTCCAAGTCTTGCTGCAGCAAGTCCAGCTTCACAACCTGCGTGTCCTGCTCCAACAACTGCAACATCATAATCACCTGCAAAATAACTCATTTTAATTCCTCCAATTCTATATTATATTTTTCAAATCTATCTACAATTATTAAAATTTTTCTTTCTATAAACAATAGTTAAATCAAGTGTTTCCAGATAAAAAACCTGTGTTTGTATTTCCTAAAAATTTCCTTTTTTGCTAAATTTTAATCATTCATATGAAACAAAAAATAGTGTTTACAATAAAACATTTCTTTATAATTGACTAATAGGTACATCTATAGCTAAGTCTTAATCAAACCCCTAGTGTTAAAGCATTTTACAAAAGATTTTATAAATATTTACCACTAAATAAATTGGTTTGCATAACTGTAAAATATTATGTTTATATGTCATATTTTTTGTTCACTTTTGTGCTGAAAATGCGCTAAGTTATCCACAATTTTTCAACACTCGAGCGAACAAATGATATTTAGATTTAAATTTTTTAAAAATCTTTTATCCACATTTAAGTTTCATTTTTGCCTTATGATATTTTACTTGTTAAATAAAAGTTTTTTATTCTTCTTTAAATTCAACTTAAATTTTATTTAAAATTATATTGGTTTTATTTCAAAAAACAAATTATAAAATTAAAATCTATTTTTAAACTTAAAATTTTATTTTAAAAGTTAATAATATGTTGATAACTTTTTTCAAAATTGCATATTAATAAAATTCTTTTCAAAACAAAGATTAGAATAGTTAAATTTCGTTTCAAAATCGTTTTATTTTAATTTTATACATTTTTATATGTAATTTTATATTTAAATTATAAAATTGTCTTATTTTTGATTTTAGCGTTTTCTTTTTTAAAACATTTTTTTAAAATTTTTATAAAAAATTTTTGCATCATTTACCTAAACAAAATTTAGAAAAAATTTCATCTATAATATCCTCAGTTACTGAATCTCCTGTTATAAAACCAATTTCTTCTAGAATTTCTTTAATGAAAATAGCAACTATATCTAAAGGAGTTCCATTATTTACAGCTTCGGCTGCCTTTTCTACACTTTTTAAAGCATTAAAAATTAAATTCTTTTGCCTTAAGTTCGTAATTACCACTTCTGAGTCTACATTAATTTCATTCATATTGAACAATTCTTCAATTTTTTTGTATAAATCTTCTATTCCATCTTTTGTAATTAAAGACATTTTTATAATATTTCCTTTAAAATCTGACAGTTTTTCATTATTTTCATCAATTACAGGAACAAGATCCATTTTATTTAAAATAATAATTGATTTTTTATTTTTAGCAAATCTTAAAATTTCTTCATCTTCTCCGAGAAAATTCTTTAGTACTATCAAAAATTGCAATAACTAAATCTGCTTCATTTGCAATTTCTCTTGATTTTTCGATTCCAATCCTTTCTACTTCATCTTTTGCTTCCCTAATTCCTGCAGTATCAATTAGCTTTAAAGGAATACCAGAAATATTTATAAATTCTTCTATAGTATCCCTTGTTGTACCTTCTATTTCCGTAACAATTGCTCTTGTTTCATTTAACATTGAATTAAGTAAAGATGATTTCCCTGCATTAGGCCTTCCTATAATTGCTGTTTTTATTCCATCTTTTAAAAGTTTTCCATTATCATAGCTTTTTTCAAGTTTTTGAAGTTTTTCTTTAACACTTTTTAGCATTTCTAAAATTTGATTATTTGTTACATCATCTACATCATATTCTGGGTAATCAATTGCAACTTCAATATTTACCATAACATCCATGATTTCTTGTTTAATTTCAGAAATCTTTTTCGAAAGCATGCCCTCTAGCTGTTTTATACTAGCTTTAGCCTCTTTTTCAGATTTACTGTTTATTATATCAATAACAGATTCTGCTTGAGTAAGGTCTATTCTGCCATTTAAAAAGGCTCTTTTAGTAAATTCTCCTGGCTCTGCTAAGTCTGCTCCATTTTTTAAACATAATTCTAAAATCCTACGCATTACTATATTTCCACCATGTGAATTAATTTCACACATATTTTCTGTTGTATAACTTTTAGGCTCTTTGAAATATGATACTAAAACTTCATCTACTATTTCATCATTTTGGACTATATGCCCATATTTCATAGTATATCCTTTAATTTTTTCTATAGGCTCTTTTTTTATTGGCTTGAATATTTTATCTAAAACATCAAAACATTCTTTTCCACTCATACGTATAATTCCTATTCCACCAATTCCGTGGTGCCGTAGAAATTGACGCTATAACACTCATTTTTTATCCCAACTTTCTTTATAAAATTTTTTTATTTTAAATAATTTAAATTTTAAAATAATATTTAAAAAGCCAAAAGTAGAATTTACAACTACATTTGTAAAATCCGACCTTTGACCTCCGATTTTCTCTATTTATTTACTTTTTAGTGAAATTACAAGCCTTCTATGTGGCTCTTCACCTATACTTTTTGTTTCTACTTTATTATTTTCTTGTAATCTTGTATGAATTATTTTTCTTTCATATGCTTGCATAGGCTCTAATGTAACTGATTTTTTAGTTCTAATAACTGTTTTTGCCATTTTATCTGCAAGCTCTTCTAATGTTTTTTCTCTTTTTTCTTTATATCCTTCTATGTTTAAAATTACTTTAACTTTATTATTTATACCTTTTCCTGCAATACTTGATAAGATATTTTGAAATGCATATAATGTTTCTCCTCTATATCCTATTAAAAATCCAAGATTTTCATTGTCTATAGATACATTTATTAAATCTTCATGAGGTTGTATTTCGTATTTTGTACCTTCTGGCAAGTTTTTAATAAACTGAACCATGAATTCATCAATATTTTTATATGCTTTTTCTTGCTCTTCTTTTGATAAATGTATTTCTCTTTTAGGTTTTATGGCTTTTACATCTTCACTTTTTTCTTCTTTTAGTGTAAGTTCTACTTTTACAATTCTTGGAGATAAAATACTAAAAAAACTTCTTTTTTCTTCTTCTAATATTTTCACATCTACCATATTTCTTGAAACATTTAATTCTTTTAACCCTTTTTCTATAGCTTCATTAGTAGTATTTCCTTGTGAAATTATAGATTTAGCCATATTTAATCCCTTTCCTTCCTTTTAGCATTTATTATTTAATTTATTAATCTTCGGCTTTTATTATTTTATTTAAAATTAATCTTTCAAGTATCATTAAAATATTATTTACAAGCCAATATAATGCAAGTCCAAGTGGTGCTATTATTGAGATTGAAACTGACATAATAGGCATCATCCAAGACATCATTTTATTTGTTTGTGCCATTGCATCATATTCTTCTTCTTGTTTCTTCTCTTCCAGGCTTAATAATTGATTTTCTGGTTCTTTAGATTTTTTATTTTCTTTTTCTGGTTCTGTAATATCAATTACTTCATCTTTTTTAGTAAGTTTTGATTGCATATTTGTAGTCATTTTTATTGATATAAAACTTGAAATTATATATAAAATAGGTATTATATAAACTGTCCAATCTGTTAAGTTTGCTTGAGGAATTTTACTTAAATCAAGTCCTAGAAAATTCATATTTAATGACAAATTATTTATTGTTTGATCTTCTGGATTTTTTTCTTTTAAGAAATTAGCCTCTCTTATAATATCAATTTCAGGATATGCAGCACTTACTGTTTTTCCTTCATCTTTCATTTGTTGTACATATGAATTTATTGTGTTTGTATCTATCTTTTTCATGTATGTTAGTGGACATCTTACCATGTAAAAAATTGAAATTAATAAAATAAATTGAATAATTGTGCTTAAACATCCACTAAAAGGATTCATTTTTTCCTCTTTATACAAGTTCATCATTTCTTGATTTAATTTATCTGGATTGTTTTTATATTTAAATTGTATCACTTTCAATTTTTCTTGAAGTTTTGCACTTTTTTTAAGCATTTTTTGCTGTTTTATAGAAAGTGGTAACATTACAATTTTTATTAAAAGTGTAAATAATATTATTGCAATTCCATAGTTATTTACTAGTTCATAAATTAAATTTAATAAATAACCAAAAATATTAGCAAAAAAACTAAACATTAAAATTCCTCCTAAAGTTATTTTAGAGGGTCATAACCTCCTTTTGAAAAAGGATTACATCTAATTATTCTCCAAATTCCTTTAAGCATACCTTTTATAACTCCGTATTTTTCAATTGCAAGTTTAGTATATTCAGAACAACTTGGATAATATTTACAATTTATATTTCTACTTGTAAGCCATTTTGATATATGTTTTTGATACCATTCTATTAGACCAATAAGTACTTTTTTCACTATCTACTTTCCTTATTCAAACATTTTTGCTTTTTTAAATATGTTTTCCATATCATCTTTTATATTTTCATAAGTGATGCTGTTTACATCGCTCTTTTTATTAAATAAAAAAACTATGCTTTTTCCAGATGAAATATCTTTTTCTAAATTTTTGTAATTTTCTCTTAAAAGTCTTTTAATTTTATTTCTTCTTACGGCTTTACCTATTTTGACACTTATAGCAAGTCCTAAAAAATTATAATTTTTACCATTTTCTAGTATGAACGCTGAAATATTTTTTCCAAAATAGGGTTTTCCTTTTGTTAAAATTGCCTTGAATTCATAGTTTTTTTTAAGCATTTTTGTTTTTTTCATTTTATTTCTTTCCCTTCATTTGAAAGTAAAAAAATAGAAAAAAATCATAGAGAGATAAGTTTAATAATCTATTAGTTGCAAATTAAGATTGCACAAAATTATTATAATATCTCTCTTTAAAGTTTTCTTAAGCACTTAATTTTTTTCTTCCTTTTGCTCTTCTTGCTTTTAATACGTTTCTTCCTGCTCTAGTTTTCATTCTTTTCATAAAACCATGTTCTTTTTTCTCTTGTCTTGTTTTTGGTTGAAATGTTCTTTTCATATTAGCACCTCCTACTGCCTTTGTTTATATTTTAAAAAATTTCTTTTTTACAATTTTTCGAATATATCGATTATACAGTACAATGTAGCAAGTTGTCAAGTGTTTTTTTGGAAAATTCCTTGTTGCTACAATTTTGAATGTTTTGATTCATACTTTAAAATAGACCGCTTGGAAAAGATGATGTAAATAATTGCTGGCACCTTATTTATTGATGCAGAGAAGCAAATTGAAAGTAATATAAATTTTTAAAACTGAATGTGCGACTGGAATAGTCTTAAAAATTCTTAGGTAAAAATTTTTGGAAAATGTTCGCCAAATTTTCTTTTAAAGAAAATTTGAGCAAGAAAGGGTGCCAAAAATTTTACTTAGAATTTTTTAGACTATGGAAAGAGCCGTTCAGTTTTAAAAATTTATATTACTTTCAATTTGCGATTAACTTATTTTAACAAATCAAAAAATTTTTTTGTAACAATTTTGTAAAAAATCCAAAGTTATCCACAGTTTTTAAAATACTTATCCACAGTTTTAAAAAATTTTCCACAACCATCTTGACTAATCCTATTAATATTTGTTATTATATGGGCATACTTAAAAAACGGGGTTTTTCATTGGTACAACTAATAAATTTCTGTTCGCAAAAAAACACTAATTTTTACAAGTATATTACAAACTTATCAACACCTGTGGATAACTTTGTGGATAATTTTTTAGAAAGGAAAATGATGAAAAAATGGGGATTGACAAAGACGAACTTTTAACTAGATTAAAAGAAGAACTAAAAAAAGAAGTATCAACCATTTCTTATGACACATGGATAAGTACTCTTGGGATTGATAGTGTTGAAAATGATACAGTTGTCTTTACAGTAACTTCTGAATATCAACAAGATTTCATAGAAAATAAATTTCGAAGCCTTGTTTTTAACACTCTAAAATATGTGACAAATAAGGAATTAAATTTTTCAGTTATTGATATTTCAAAAGAAAATTCACCTGGAAATATCATAAAAAATGAAGAATCAATTATTCCTGATTCAGAAATTGAAACAAACCAAGCAACACTAAATCCAAAATATACTTTCGATACATTTGTTGTAGGAAATAATAACAGATTCGCACATGCAGCAGCATTAGCAGTAGGTAACACACCTGGAAAGTCATATAATCCGCTATTTTTATATGGAGGCGTAGGACTTGGGAAGACTCACCTTATGCATGCCATAGGAAATAGAATAATTGAAGAAAATAAAAAATCTAATGTATTGTATGTAACATCTGAAAAATTTACAAACCAATTAATAAACTCAATAAAAGACAACAAAACTGAAGTGTTCAGAAATATTTATAGAAAAATTGATGTTTTATTAATTGATGATATTCAATTTATTGCAGGAAAAGAAAGAGTACAAGAAGAATTTTTCCATACTTTTAACACATTAAGAGAAAGTGGAAAACAAATTATTATCTCTAGTGATAAACCACCAAGAGACATACAATTTTTAGAAGACAGATTAAAATCAAGATTTGAATGGGGATTACTTGCAGATATATCTTGCCCAGATTATGAAACACGTTTAGCAATTTTAAGAAGAAAAGCTCAAGACGAAAATATTGTAATTGATGATTCAATTTTAGCAGACATAGCAAATAAAATTGACTCAAATATTAGAGAATTAGAAGGTGTTTTAAATAAAATAGTAGCAAGAGCTTCACTTACACATAGCCCAATTACAATAGAACTTGCAGAAAACATCATAAATGAATTCAAATATGAAAATGAAAAAGTAATTTCTTGTGATTTTATAAAAGAAACTGTAGCAAAATATTTTAGCATAAACAAAGATGACTTATCAGGAGAAAAAAGGTCAAATGATATAGCTTTCCCAAGACAAATTGCAATGTACCTTTGCCGTGAAATTGCAAATATGTCATTCCCACAAATAGGAATAGATTTTGGAGGAAGAGATCATTCAACAGTAATGCATGCATATAACAAAATTAAAAAAGATGTAAAAGAAAAAACAAATACTAAACTAATTGTGGAAAGTGTGAAAAACATAATCATCGAAGACAAAAAATAAGAGCTGCAAAAGTTACAAGCCAAAAAATAAATTTATGTTTGGAAAAATTTATGTTTGATAGAACATAATTCAAGCTTTACTTACGGAAGCAATAGATAAGATATCCACAGCCCACTGTGGAAAGCGTGTTGATAACATGTTGATAACTAAGTTATCCACATTTTCAATTTTTTTCTGTGGAAAGTTATATCGGTTATCCACAGAGTTATCCACACGAATTTTGCTAGGGATATAAACTATCAACATAGTTTTCCACAGTTTCCACAGCACCTAATACTACTACTACTAACTATATTTATATTTTTATAATAAAATAAAGGAGGAACAAAAAATGAAATTTGTATGTTACAAAGACAAAATCATTAAAGCTATAAATTCCGTAGTAAAAGGAGTAGCTTCTAAAACAACAATGCCTATACTAGAAGGAATATTAATTCAAACAAATGATAATGAAATAAAATTAACAACATATGATTTAGAAATTGGAATAGAATATATAATGGAATGTGAAGTAATAAATCAAGGAAGCACAGTAGTAAATGCAATAATGTTTAGTGAAATTATTAGAAAATTACCAGATACAGAAATTAAAATTTCTTTAAATGACAAAAACTTATTAGAAATTGAATGTGAAGGCTCACATTATAAACTTGCAACAATGAATCCAGACGAATTTCCAGAACTTCCAAAAATAGAAGTTGAAAACTCTATAGAATTAGAGCAAAATATTTTAAAAAATATGATTAGAAGAACAATTTTTGCAGTAAGCACAGAAGAATCTAGACCAATTTTTACAGGTTGCTTACTAGAAGCTGAAAACAATAAATTAAATATAGTTGCAGTAGATGGTTTTAGATTAGCTTTAAGAAGTGTTTATCTAAATAAAAAAACAAATGATTTTAATGCAGTAATACCAGGAAAAACATTAAACGAAGTAAATAAAATATTATCAGATTCATTTGATACAGTTACAATAGGAATTTCTAAAAATCAAGCACTATTTGAATTAGATAATTGTAAAATAGTTACAAGAATTTTAGATGGAGAATTTTTAAATTATAAAAATGTTATTCCAACAAGCCATGAAACAAAAATAGTTGTTAATAAAAATAATATACAAGATTGTTTTGAAAGAATAAGCCTTATTTCATCTTCAAGCATAGAAAAAGAAAAAAAATATCCGGTAAAAGTAAATGTTGATATAGGAAAAGTAACAATATCATGTACAAACCAAACGGGAGATGCAAAAGAAGAACTTTTTGTATCTACAGAAGGAAAAAATTTAGAAGCAGGATTTAACCCAAAATATTTCTTAGATAGCTTAAAATCAATAGATGATGAAGAAGTAGCAATTGAATTTGGTACAAGTATATCACCTTGTTTAATAAAACCTGTAGAAAATAATGACTATGTATATATGATTTTACCAATAAGATTAAGAGAAGATTAATGATTTTAATATTAAATAAATATTAGAAAAATAAAAAAGTTGTCCACATTATATTAAGAGTTTGTGGATAATTTTTTTGTGTATAAAAATAAAAACGAAAAAATTAGAATAAATTAGAAAAAAATTATAAAAAATAGAATTTAAGAGAAAATAGAATTTTTTGTATTTTTATAATTTTTAAAAAATGAAAAAAATCGAAAAAAAAAGAATAAATTAGAAAAAAATAGAATAAATTAGATATTTAAAAAAATATTTATTGAAAAAAATTTTTTTATTTATAAAAATAAAATTAAAATTAATTAAATAAAAATTTATTATAAAACTAACAAAAAAATTAGAAAAAAAAAGAAT
>CAKNNA010000013.1 GCA_930989765.1 uncultured Clostridium sp.
CTGTCCCAAAGTAACCAAAAATGGTAAGAGTGGACCTGACCCAGATTAACCATTTCCAGTTCCTCTAATTTCATTTACTACATCTTCATTTTTATTACTCTTATCCATTATTTTAAAATAATATGTTTGTATATCTAAAAGTCCACCAAAATATATCATATTACCATTTTTATCTAATACTTTTAAATTAGGAAATGTTCTTATCATCTTTTTATCTCCCCAGAATTTATAAATAAAATTAGATAATTTTTCGTTTCCGTAAATTACATTATACTCTTCGATAATTTGATCTTTATTTTCCACATCTATATCGTTTTTAACAATCATTCTAACTTTAAAAAACTCTATTGCAAAACCTGTTAAAATACAATCTATTAATAAAAATATTATTATACATATTGTAATTATTTTTAATGTTTTTGGGGATTTAAATTTTCTTTTTATCCAATTAATTAATCTATCTATTTTAGGATTTAATGATGCAATTAAATATAATCCTAAAAAGCCCCAGAAAATAGAAAAATATACACATATTCTTCCATTTATATTAAGAGGCATACCAGAATAATCCCACCATTTAACTCCTAAAAGTACTTCTCCGAAAAAACTTATAACATATTCTATAATTGATCCTAGTATAAATCCTCCAAAAAATAGAATGTTATATTTTTTTTGATATTTGTGTAAAAACACTATCATTATTACTGCGCCAAGACCATAAATTCCACAAAAAGGGCCATATAAAAAGCTTTGCCTACTTTCCCATACACCTTTTGTAAAAATTCCATATAATGTTTCGACAATATATCCAATAATGCTATACAAAATAAAATACGCCAAAAGCCTCCAAATGCTTATTCCATTAATTGTTAATGTTTTCTTTTGTTTTACTACATTATCTGAAGTTGTTTCAGTATTAAGATTTTCGTCTGTTGATTTTTGCTTTTCTAATTCCATAAAATACACCTTTCATTATTATATTAAATAATTTCATTTATTTTTTAATCTTAATCCATTGTTTTTATATTATTTTCTTAAGCTTTTCTATTTTATTATTAAAAAATTCTGCAGTTTCTCTATATGTTAAAGGATTTTCAAGATCTACATCTACCATTTTTAATAAATCTACTGATTTTTTTGTAGCCCCCATACTTAACATTTTTAGATATTTATCAATATATCCTTGCTCTTTTTTTAATATTTTAGATGCTATCACAATTGCTGCAGATATCCCTGTTGCATATTTATAGACATAAAAATCTGTATAAAAATGAGGAATTCGTGCCCATTCGTATTTAATTTCTTCATCTATAATAATGCTTGTACCAAAATATTTTTTATTTAAATCATAATAAATATTATTAAGGTCAACTGATGACATTAACTCTTCATTTTCAATTTTTTCATGTACTATTTTCTCGAATTCTGCAAACATTGATTGTCTATAAAATGTTGCTCTAATCATTTCTAATAATTCATATATTATTTCTGCCTTTTTTCTATCATCTTTTTCTTTGTTTACTTGATATTCACTAAGTAAAATTTCATTTACAGTAGAAGCTACTTCTGCAACCATTATAGTATAATTTGCATCAAAAATATTTTGGTTTGAGTTTGAATAATATGAATGCATACTATGACCTAATTCATGTGCTATTGTACTAACATCTCTTTTACTATTTGTAAAACTCATTAATACAAAAGGATGTACGCCATATACCCCAGAGCTATATGCTCCACCCCTTTTATTTGATTTTTCGTAAACATCTATCCAATTATTATTAAAAGCCTCTTGAAGTTTTGAAACATAATTTTCTCCTAATATACTCAAAGCATCTAGCACTTCTTTTTTAGCATCTTCATATGATATTTCATCTTTTTTTCCTTCAAATGGATTTACATATAAATCATACATATGAAAATCTTGTTTTTGTAACAAATCTTTTTTTAGTTTAATAAAATTATGATTTATTTCTAAACTTTCATTAACTCCTTGCATTAATGCTTCATAAACTTTAAGAGTAGAATCATCATTTATAACTGCTTTTTCAAGTGAAGAACTATAGTTTCTCAAACTTGATGTTATGCTTGTCTTTTTTACATTTGATAAATATATTTCTGAAATTGTATTTATAAATTCACCATACTTTTTATACATTAAATTAAAAGCTTGGCGCCTTATATTTACATTTTTGTCTTTTAGAAAATTTGTATATGTTGCTTCTGTCATTTCTATTTCTTGATCATTTTCTAATTTAATTTTTCCAAACTTAAATTCAGCATTTGTTAAAATATCGAAAATGTTTTCAGGGGCAGAAAATATTTCTTGATATTTTGCTAATATCTTTTCTTCTTCTTTATTTAAAATATGTTTCTTTTTTTCTAGCATTTCTGAAATTTCTCTTTTATATCTTTGTAGCTTTTCTTCTTTTAAATATTTGCTTATCTTATTTTCATCTGAATATGATATTTCTGTAACTATAAAAGCTGTTTTGAAAGTAATATTGCTAGATAATTCTTGAACTTCTTTAAATTTTTTTATTCCATCTTGGTCTGCCATATTTAAATGGTATTTAAACATTCCATATGAATATACTTTTTCAAATTCTTTAAGTAATTTTTCATATAGCATATAACAATTATATAAATTATCAGAATTATCACATAAATTCCCTTCAAATTTTTCAATTTCTATTAGCATATTTTCAATATTTTTTTTAGACTCTTTAAATTCATCTTCTGTTTTAAAAATATCAGTTAAGTCCCATTCTTCAGCATTTTTTTGTAATGACATTTTAAAGCCTCCTATATATTATAATAATTCTTCTAATATTTCCTTTTTATCAGTTACTCCTATAAAAGATTTAACAGGCATTCCATTTTTGAAGATAATAATTGTAGGTATACTCATAACATTATATTTTATTGCTAAATCCTGATTTTCATCTACATTTACCTTAAAAACTTTGACTTTTTCTCCTACTTCTTCTGCAATATTATCAATTACTGGAGACATCATTCTACATGGACCACACCAGTCAGCATAAAAGTCAATCAACACCACTTCTTTTGAATTAATAACCTCATTTTCAAAATTTTTGCTTTCTAATTTTAAAACACTCATTTTAAATCCTCCTATCTTATAAATGGTTTAATTTTTTATATTTCCATTTATATCTAATTTATACTTTAATTTTCTAATTCTTTTTGATTTTATTCGCTTCTTAAAAAATTTATTACTTGCAATCCTGCAATTGCACCTTCATATACTGCTTTAGAAACTTGTAATAACCCACCTGTACAATCTCCACAAGCATAAATTCCTTTAATATTTGTTTGCATTTTTTCATCTACAACAATTTTATCTCCATTTAAGAATAAACCTAATTTTTTTGCAATTTCAGTACTACCTAGAGTCCCTTGAGCAATAAATAGGCCATCTGTTTTAATTTTAGTATTATCCTTAAATATTATTTCTTCAAGTTTATTTTCTCCTTTTATTTCTTCTATTGGTTTTGTTACTATATCTACATTTTCTGCTCTAAATTCAGGTGGTTTTTCTCCATTTGTTAATATTGTTATATGTTTTGCAATATTTATCAAATCATTTGTTTCAGATAATGCATAACTTCCACTTCCTAATACAGAAACATTCTTATTTCTATAAAAAAAACCATCACATATTGCACAATAACTAATACCTCTTCCTTCAAGTTCCTTTATGCCTTTGATTTTAGCTTTAGCTTTCTTTATTCCTATTGCTATTATTACTGTTTTTGATATGTATTCATTTTGTGTTGTTATTACTTTAAATGTATTATTTTCTGATGGCTCTATTTTTAATAATTCATCTTTTTTTACTTCTACACCTAAATTTATTGCTTGTTTAAGACCTGTTTCATATAATTCTTTGCCTGAAATGCCATTTTCAAATCCATAATAATTTTCAATTTTTTTTGCATATTCTAAATTTGATTCATTGTGATAAATTATTAATGTTTTTCTATTGGCTCTTTTAGTATATAAACTTGCTGATACTCCAGCAGGTCCCCCTCCAATTATTATAACATCATACAAATTTTTTTTAATCTCCTTTCTATATATTTTCTCTATTTTATGAATAATTATTCAAATTGTCAATAGTAAAATAATTAAGCTAAATGTTACCTATTTTAGTTTTTTAAAATTTATAGCTTTATATAAATTTTTCTAGTAATAAAATAATAGGACATTCTATATATTTTGAAGAATGTCCTTAAAAAATAATTCTTTAAACTTAATATTTAAGAGTTTAAATTATTATTCTAAATAATCTTTTATTTTTTTAATAAATATTAGTCTTGTTATAATATCAATTATTGCATAAATTAGAATTATTACACCAACAAGTTTTAATGCAAGTGTATTACTTACAAGTACAATTATACCTGCAATAATCATTAACATAGATAAAACTATTGCAACTGTCCAATATCCTGATTTTGTATCTTTCCATACTAAGGCTGTTTGGAAATCTCTAAGTCCTGCAGCTATTATCCAGATTCCAAGTATTATTCTAAATACACCTGTTATTATATCTGAGCAAAATAGAACTATTACACCAAATATAACTGAAATTAATGCGATTGTAAGCAAATAGTCTTCTTTATCTTTTGATGTAAAATAATCTACTATTTTTAAAAATCCTATAATAACAAATATTGCTCCAATTAAAATTGAGATAACTGAAATCATTTCATTTGGTTTTACAATTAAAAGAATTCCTAGAAATAAGAATACTATGGAAATTACAATATCTGTCCAGTTTGATCTTTTTAAAAATTTTTCAAACATATGTGTTTCCTCTCTTTCTTTTGTATTTTTTATATGTATATATTACCACATTATTTTATAATTGTATAGATTTTTTTAAATTTTTTTGTCAAAATTTGAGATGTATTGTTATTTTTTAAATACATATTTTATCTTGTTTAAATTATAAATATATATTTAAAGATTTTTAAATTTAAACAAAAAAAATAGTACTTATTAGTACTACTTCTCTGATTTTTAATTATGCATTTTCAGCTTCTTTTTTTACAACTACTTGTTTTCCATTATAATAACCGCAATTTGAACATACTCTATGTGGCATTATTGGCTCATGACAATGTGGGCATGTAGAAAATGCTGGCTCGTCTTTTTTCCAAGTTGATCTTTTTGAATGTGTTCTTGCTTTTGACCATCTTCTTTTTGGTTGTGCCATATGTTATCCCTCCTCGCTTAAGATATATGTATATATCTATTCATTTTTTCTTTAACTTTACTATAAAATTATACAAGTATTTTTTCATTTTGTCAACTAGTAAATGTTTTTTTTGGTAGTAATTATAGTAGTATAACAAATAGTAATATACTAATTGTTATCTTGACAGTATTTTTTATATAATATTTTTAGATTTCTAGAATTTAAAGTATTTTCTATTCCATTTATACTTACTTGAGTAAAAAAATCTGTACACAAATCTTTTAATTTATCATTGATTTTTATAATTTCTTTTTCTTTCATCCAGTATTTTAGTTGATAATCATTCGTCCAAGCATTTCCTTGATAAATAATTCCAGCTGCAAGTTTATCACATAACATTTCAGCAGTATATTTATATGGCATAATAGGTGTTTTGCAAGGTGCATTAAAATCATACCAATATTCAGGATGATGTTTGTTCCTTCCTTTATGGTGAAGCCATGCTTCTGAATAACCTTTGTCTTTTTTTGCTTCAATGATTGGTGAATGATTTCCATTATAATATTTTATACTTTCTTTAAATTCTGTAATAGAATATTTTGATAAATCATGAACAATTCCTCTAAAAGGTATTCCTGCCTTACAACATAATTTAAAAACTACAAATCTATGTTTAGTTATTAATATAAAATGTTTTACTATATTTTTTAACATTATTTACCCCTATTATTTATTATATTTCTTTTAATTTTATTTCATTTTAACATATTGTTTCGATTTTGCATATACTATATAGAAAAATTAATTTATTATTATTTTAAAAAATAATAATATTTTTAAGAATTTAGATTGGAGTGAATTTTATGTGTGGATATGTTGGTTTTGCAAGTTTTAATGAAAATTTATCAAAATCTAGAGATTTAATAGAAAAAATGAACAATGTACTCACTAAAAGAGGACCTGATGAAGATGGATACTACATAGATGATAATATTGCCTTTGGACACAAAAGATTAATTGTAATTGACCCAAATCGGAGGAAAACAACCTATGATTGAAAACTATTCTTTTGGCAAATATATTATGTGTTATAATGGACAAATATATAATACAGAAGAATTAAGAGATGTTCTAATTCAAAATGGCTTTACATTTTCAGGTCATAGTGATACAGAAGTACTATTAAAAAGCTATATTCATTATGGCAATGATGTAGTAAACCACTTAAATGGAATATTTACATTTGCCATATGGAATGATAAAAAGAAAGAACTTTTTATGGCACGTGACCATTTTGGCATTAAACCTTTATTTTATACAATTAGAAACAATCAAATTATTTTTGCATCTGAATTAAAAGCACTTTTTGAACATCCATTAGTAAAAAAAGTTTTAGATAACCAAGGAATTGCTGAATTATTTGGAATAGGTCCAAGTCATACTCCTGGAACTACAGTATTTAAAGATATTTACGAAATAAAACCTGCACATTTTGCTATATTTAATGAATCAGGTTTTCATACAAATAGGTATTGGAAATTAGAATCTAAAAAACATACAGATGATTTAGATAAAACCTGCAAGAATATTTACGATTTACTAGAAGACTCTATAACAAGGCAATTAGTTTCAGATGTTCCATTATGTACATTTCTATCTGGTGGATTAGATTCAAGTATTATTACAAAATTTGCAGCAGATTATTATAAAAAACATGGACTTCCAACTTTAAATACTTATTCAATAGATTATGTAGATAATGACAAAAATTTTGTTAAAAGCGATTTTCAGCCAAATTCTGATGGATATTATATTGATATTATGAAAAATTTACTCGAAACTAACCATCACTCTATAGTAATTGATACCCCTGAGCTAGCAAAGTATTTAAAAGATGCAATGATAGCTCGTGATATGCCTGGTATGGCTGATGTCGACTCTTCCCTACTACTATTTTGCAAAAATGTTAAAAAAGAAATGACTGTTAGCTTAACTGGTGAATGTGCTGATGAAATTTTTGGAGGTTACCCTTGGTTTTTCCGTGAAGATTCTTTAAAAAGCGGCACTTTCCCTTGGTCTATTGCAATAACAGAAAGACAAAATTTATTAAATCCTTCTATTGGTAAAAAAGTTAATTTAAAAGAATATATTGATTTTAGATATAATGAAAGTTTAAGTGATGTAGATATTTTAGAATCTGATTCTGAAGAAACTGCTGAAAAAAGAAAAATTTCACATTTAACTTTAAATTGGTTTATGCAAACTTTATTAGATAGGTCTGATAGAATGGCTATGTATAATGGATTTGAAATTAGAGTTCCTTTCTGCGATTATAGGCTTGCTCAGTATGTTTGGAATATTCCTTGGGAAATGAAAGCTTTAAATAGAAGAGAAAAAGGATTACTAAGATATATTGCAAAAAGTTTTCTTCCAAAAGAAATTGTAGATAGAAAAAAATCTCCTTATCCTAAGACTCATAATCCTACTTATTTGCAGGCAGTTAAAAATATGCTTTCTGATATTATGAAAGATAAAAATGCTCCTATAAATGATTTGTTAAATAGAGATTATATTTTAGAGATTTTAGATAGTAATGGTACTTCTTTTAAAAGGCCTTGGTTTGGACAGTTGATGATGGGGATGTCAGATAATAACACGAATTTTTTAAATCTAATTTTAGTGTTCTTCATTTTATTTTTTATAATGAAGAACACTTTTTTCATTAAATGTATATTCAATTTTTATTTCTTCACCTGATAAAGTTATTCTTTTTATTAAAGCTTTTAAATCTTCTTTAGTAAATTTGTCCAATGATATTTTTCTATAAGCCTTTCTTATTTTTTTTAAATCATCCTTCAATTTTCCTTCATTGACTATTGATTGTTCGTTATTGCTAATTTCTTCTAAAGACTTGTCTATTTTATTTCTAGCAAGTATTAAACTTTTATATTTATTTTGATATTCTGTTTCGCTTATTTTTTTATCAAGTCTTTCATTGTATAATGCAGATATTTTAAACATTATCATATTTTTTTCTTTTTCTAATTCTTTTCTTTTATTCTTAATTGGTTTTAATCTTTGCTCTGTGCATTTTTTATATACATTGTCTTTTCTATATTTAGAATTTAAAAAATCATCAACTTCTACTCTTATTGTATCTAAAACTATTTTTTCTACTTCTGTATATTTATATCTTTTTGAATTTGTGCAAAATTGTTCACTAGATAAGTATGCTCCACAAAACAAAAAAATTGCTCCGTTTTTATTAACCTTTCTTATTTTTCTTTTACATTCGCAAAATATTAAATCTCCCAACTTTGTATCTACATTTGGTATTTTAGGCTTATAGTTATTGTATTTATTATTATCATGTATGGCATCAAATATTTCTCTGCTTATTATTGCTTCGTGTGTATTTCTTGTTATTACACATTCTTCTCTTTTGTTATATATTTTTTTCTTACTTTTATAACTCAAATTTTGTGCTTTGCCCATATAGGTATCTCCAACATAAACAGGCTTTGTCAGTAGTTTGCTTACATTTTCACCAGTCCAAATTTCTATATTTCTATTTTTAAATATATTCAAATATTTAGCTGGAGGTGGAATTTTTTGTTCATTCAAGTATTCTGCTATAGCTTTAGCTGTTTTCCCTTTATATTTCATTATAAATATTTCTTTTACAATATGAGCAACTTCATAATCTATTATTAGTTTTCCTGGATTATCTGGATCTTTTTTATAACCATACGGAGGTATAGGACAAGAGTAATATCCTTCTTCTCTCTTTTTCTTTTTACTTCTTTTTATATTTTTTGAAGTTTCTCTACAAAACATTTCGTTAAATAAACCTTTAAATGGAGCAAATTCATTTTCAGTTTTATCATAAAAGTTATCTACTCCATCAAGAATTGCAATATATCTTATTCCCATATCAGGAAATTTCTTTTCTATATATGCTCCCGAATCAATATAATTTCTTGCAAATCTTGATAAACTTTTGGTTATTATTAGTTCAATTTTATTTTCTTTTAGTTCTTTTAACATTCTTTGAAAATCTGGTCTATTAAAATTAGTTCCAGAATATCCATCATCAACATACTCATAACATTTTTTATATTCAAAATTTTTATTTATATACTCATAGATGATTTTTCTCTGATTTCCTATGCTTTCACTTTCTTTATCTTCACCATCATCACTACTTAATCTCATATAAATTGCAATATTGTCAACTACCTGTTTTTTCATACTGTATAGTTTCTCCTATGCAATTTAATTCCAAAAAGTTATATTGTATGTTGATATTTTTATCCTTATCTATTTCAATTCTTTTTACTAATTGAGTCAATACTTCTTTTGTAAATTCTGCACCTTGAGCCAACTGTTTCATAGTTTCTTTCATCGTGTCTTTAATTTTTGTTTTTACTTCTTGCATATTAAATACAGCTAGTTCTTCTTCCAATTCTTTTTTGATGTTTAGAGCTTTTTCTCTTTGAACTTTTAGTCCTTCTGAAAAAAGTATAAAATCTGATTCCTCTATTAGTTTATTTAACCTGTCATTATAAAGTATTTGTATTTTTTCATTGATATTAGCAAGTTCAGCATCATTTTTTTTAATTTTGTTATCTAGTTCTTCTCTACCTTTTTGATTATTTAATAGTACCTCAAAGGCTTTATCGTCATCAAAAGTTTCAAAATAATGTTTTATAGTTTCTCTTATATTGTCTAATACTTTTTCCTCAACTATATGATATGTATTGTATTGTCTAAAGCAGATTCTATTACTTTTAACAGAATTAGCTGTTGAGCAAATAATATAAGTATCAATTTTATCTCCACTTTTATAATGTCTTTTTCTGTGTGCAATACTTAAATGGTTATGGCAATGGGCACAATATAAAAATGGTTTTAGCAATTCATCATTTTCACTTATTCTTTGATCTTCTTTATCTTCAAAAATTTTCTGAACAATGTACCAAGTTTCCAAATCAATAATTGGTTGATGATGGTTCTCCATATATAAATGCTCATCTTTAGGTGTATTTATCTTTTTTTTACTTTTATAACTTATTTTTCTTGTTTTATTTTGTACTACTGTTCCTATATAGACTGGATTTTGTAATATTCTTCTTACCTGTGTGCAATCCCATATTTTAGTAATAGGTGTTTCATTTTTGACAGCAACAGGTAATTTCATTTGTAATCCTGGTGTCAATATTCCCTCTCTGTTTAACATCTGAGCTATCTGGTATGTTCCTTTTCCTTCTTTAAATTCTTTATAAATTCTTCTAATAAGCTTTGCTTGGTCTTCTACGATTTCCAAATTACCTTTTACATCTATTTTTTTATATCCAAATGGTGCTTGACTTATATAATAGAAACCATCATTTTTTCTTTTTCTATTTTTAGTTTTTTTTACATTTTTAGATGTTTCTTTAGCATAAAAATCATTCATAAGATTTTTTAGGGCAACAAAATCTGTTGAAGAATCTAAAAGAGTATCAACATCATCTAATATAGCAATATATCTAATGTCGTTTTCAGGAAAAAACTTTTCTATAAGTCTACCTGTTTCAATATAATCTCTTCCTAATCTTGATAGACTTTTTGTTATTACCATATTTATTTTTTTATTTTTAATGTCATTCATCATTCGCTTAAAATCAGGTCTATCAAAATTAGTTCCACTAAAACCATCATCAACATATTCATCATATACAATGATTTTATTTTCTTCGGCAAAAGCCCTTAATATTTTTCTTTGATTACTTATACTTTCGCTTTCTTCTTTATCTCCATCATCTTTGCTTAATCTCAAATATAAAGCTGTAATATATTTTTTCTTTTTGTAATCCTCTACATTCAATTTTTCCTCCCTTCTTGTGATTACCTTTATAAAATTTTATTTTTAATACTCACAAATTAAAAGTCGAGAAAAAATTAAAGGTTATTTAATTTATTTATTAAAATTTTTTCCATTACAGTTTGAAAGCTCTCTCCGTCTTTATTGAAGCTTTTTGTAACTTTGTACTGCTCTTTTTTCTTTTCCTCCTTGCTTTTATTTTTTTCTTGCATCTATCTTCACCTCATTAAAATTTATGAGTTGAAATAGAAAAATATTATAAAAAAATAAGATTAGAATTAACTAACCTTATCTCCAAATATTAAAATCTGTAACCGATAACAATATTTTCTTTTTATTATCTATATACTTTTTTGTATCTATATAATCCCTTGAAAATCTTGAAAAATCTTTAACTAATATTACCTTATATTCTTCATGTTCAGTTATTTTTTTTATTCCTGGTCTGTTAAAATTTAATCCTGAAAAACCGTCATCAATGAAAATGTTTTTACAAGTAACATTAAATTTTTTACAAAAATTTAAAATTGCATCTTTTTGATGATTTATTAATATTGTCCCCTGTTCTCTACTTGCAGTTCTTATATAGCCTACAATTTCATTTTTGTTTTGTATCAATATTTTTTCTATCAACTCTCTATTTGCTGTTTCAAAACTTTCTCCATTTATTTTATCTAGCAAATATGCTTGTCCTGTTAATTCTTCAGCACTATATTTTCTTCTCATATACATCTTCCTTTCAATATTATTTTATATGTAATATATTTTATATTTATGCCAAAGAAATGTTAAGTTGAGAAAAAATTAAAGCCTATTTGCTGTAAAAATAGCATCCTCTTTTGTATAAATTCTTGGAAGTATATCAATCTCTCCTAGTAAATCTTTTAATGTAATTTCTATATTTCCACTATTAGCCAAATTATTCATTGCAATTTTTGAATAAGAAATATATTCTTTCATTTGTTCATCTGTTACTTTTTTCATTTAGTATTCAATGTTTTTCACATTTAATTTTTCTTTATTTTCTGTAATCTTCCTATAAGCTCTTTTTAGATATTTTTTACAGTCATTTTTATCCATCTATTTCCTCCATAATAAAAAAGCCAGATGTACTGACTTTTTAGATTTTATTATTTATTATGAGAATCATTATCAACTCTACAATATGTATAAAACTTAACTTTTCCTTCTTGTAACTGTTTCAGCATATCGTTTGCTATTTTACTTCTTCTCATATTTTCCTTTCTTATGGCTTTTCCCATAAATATTTTTGTTTGCATAAACATTTTTGCTTTTTCAGATTCAGAATCCATTTCTAAATCTATCAAATAAAAATGTATGTTACTTTTCATTAGTTTGTTTAATATTAAACTTTGTATATAATCATCTGTTCCTATTGCTGTTATACTTTGAAACACTATCATATCAATTTTTTCTTTTTTATAATCATTTAAGAGTTCATTTAAACCTGTTCTTTGGCTTAATCTTTCTTTTAATGTATTTTCTGTATAAAGATAAATTTTATCTATATTTTTAAATGTACTTTTTATCTTTTTACTTAAATTGTCTACTAAATCAACTTCTAATCTATTAAATGAGTATAAAGCTATATTCATTTTTCTCTCTCCTTCGTATATTTTTATTCTATTATATGTTATTGACTCTTAAATTAGTATTTGAGAAAAAATTTTAGCTAAAAAATTAATCTTTAATATTTTCATCTGCTTGTTTTCCAACAATTAAAATACAATGTAATACAAGTGCAACAATAGCACCTAGCATCATACCTGCTATAAATAATAATATATTCACTTTACTACTACACCTCTTTTAAATTTCTACAAATGTTATATCATTTTCTCTGCAAAGATGAATTATCATTGCTAGTTCTCTTTCACTCATACCAAGAATTGTAAATACATTCATTAGCAAAATATCCATATTTTTATTCCTAATGTCTTGAATTAGCTTATAATAAGCATCTGTATTTTCACCTGGTGTTGAAATGTATATTCTTCCTAACTCTATTCTATCTTTACAAAATTTTCTAACCATTTTCATTTGTTTTTCTCTTGAATTATATGAATTGACAATATAACAGTTTGCTTTTCCAGAAATAGCTTTTTCTATTATCTTGTTATTTCTTTCTATGTTTTCATATAATTCTTCTACTTCATCAGGTTCATAAAGATCATAAATTAATTTCATTTGCTCCGAAAAATTTTTATGATTTACTTTAACCTTCATTTTATAAAGCAAATCTAATGTGATTGTAGCATAAGCTATCCCTTGCTTTTCTGTAATCATTTTTTCTTTCTCCTTTATGCCTTAACATACATAGGAAAATCAGGTGGTTTCAGTAGATTCTCTGTATCAAACTCATAACATTTTTTCTTTTTATTATATTTATAAGCACTACTACACCATTTTCTCAAATCTTGATTTCCTATACTTGAATGTTTTGATAACTCTCTTGCTGCGTTTTCATGTTGTGTTTTCATATCTATATAATCTGTGTTTCTTTTATTTTTTCGTTTTGTGTATATTAACTCTTTTTGAGTTTCCCTCCTTTGTATTAAATTATCTTTCTTTCGTTTTTCTTTTTCCTCTTTATATCTTTGGTCTTTTCTTAAAATCCTTGAAATGTAGCTAACTGATGTTTCAATAATTTGTGCTATTTCAGTTAAATTTTTCTTTTCTACAAAATACAACTCGTTAATTATAGCTATCTTGTCCATCATTTGCTCCTTTCTCTGATTTTAGTTCAAAAAGTGTTTACACATTTCTTTGCACAGTTGTTCTATATAGACATATCTAGAATTTGCCTATATTGATTTTTTTATTAACATATAGTATAATTAAACGGAATTTAAAAAGGGGAAAGTTCAGTTATACTATATGTTATGTGTCTGTTAGAAACATTGTGAAATTTGTTTTTGTTTCTAACTATCTGCATTATAAATTCCAAACTTTTTAAAGTCAATAAGTATTAGTTAAAAACGCTTGTAACACATTTTAACTTTGTTTTGCTTTTATGTTTTTAACAAAAAGGAGTTTGTTATGGATGAAAATGCTTATATTCAAGACATTATATCTGGTCTTGGATTAGCTTTAAACGAAAAAAATAATAGTGAAATAATCATAAATTATCCTATAAAATACGATAAAAAAAGTATGCAATTTATGATGAATACAGACTATCAAATAACGATGCAAAAGTTAGGCTCTTTTTTAGCTGACTTCTTAAATACTGACTTCGACATTTTTGAAAACTTTTTTGAATTGTTTATTAAATATTCTTTAACATTTTTTGATTTAAAAAAGATACAAAAAATATTTGATAAAAATATTTGTTCTGAATTAAATTTTAGAGAATTTTTAGAAAAACTATTAGAAAAAAACAAAAATGAATATAAGAAATTGCAAGAACAAACTGATATGATATTAGACTATTGCCTATTAAACCCAAATAAGAAAGCAATAAGTTTTAAACCAATAGAAAGATTATATGTTTTAAGAAGAATTGCATCTAACTTAACACTATTAAATGAAAACAAAGCCTCATATTATTCTGTAAATTTATTTTCTTCTTATCCTGGAAAATCTGAAAAAGAAATATATGACTTTTTATCGCAAAAGAAAAATAGAGTTACAGAATATGATTTAATTCTTCCTTATAATCTATCTGCTATAATCTACAAGTCTATTTGTAGCATTTTAAAAGGAAATGTATATTTGAAATCATGCAAAAATTGCAATAGATATTTTATTGCTACTAATAAATCTTACAATTATTGTGAAAATATCGCACCAGGCGAAAAGAAAAAAACTTGTAGAGAAATTGGAAGAAGACTTGTTTTTGAAAATAATAAGAATAATGATCCCATACTTGCTTCTTACTATCAATTATATAATAGAAAAGCAATGATGAAATCAAGAAATTCTGATATTGCAAAATATATTACTGATTTTGATAAATTTAAGGAAACTGGAAAGAAAAAAGTTGCTCAATACAAAAATGGTAAATTATCTCCAGACGATTTTAAAAGATGGATTGAGAAAAACGGTTAAATTATAAAAATAAAAGGTAAGTTTCTTACCTTTTATTTTTATCAAAATATATTTATTCATACATTTTAAAAATTTCTCCTGAAATATTGATTATATCATTTATTGGTATTTCTGTATTATTAGCTAAATATATAATTTGATTATATAAATCTATCTTTCTTACAATACCTATAACTGTTATATATGAACCACCGTCTTTCTTTGAATCAGGAATAAAATATGTAAATGATATTTCTGGTTTATTTTTTATATGTTCCATAATTATTTGTAATTTACTATCTAATATTGATTTTAATTCATCATCTATATCTATTTTTTCACTGGTTTCTCTTGAAGTTTCTTTTATTGCATCTTCGTATCCTGTTAATGCTGCAAAAGGTGCAAATTGTGCTGAACGAGCATATAATGACATTTGTGGATGTTTTTTTGATACATGATGTGGTAAATTTATTATATCATCATATTGTCTATCATATTTCATTTAACCTTTTCCTCCTTTAGCTCTTATGTCCTCCAATTTGTCCATTCCTTTCTATTGTAGTTCCTCCTTCTAAAAAATTCATTCCCTTTAAAACAGCATTTTTTCCATACTTTGTTTTTATATCCAATACTGCTTTTTGTAATTCTTTTTCTGATTTTTCTTTGTTTTGTTGTCTTTCAACTTCATTATAATCTATGAATAAATTTATTTGTTCAAATTTCTTATTATTTTTATAATCATCTTCATTTACAACATCTTCAGCTGTAATATTTATTCTTCTAACTAATAAATTTTTGTTAATAATACTTTCATAAAGATTCATTACATAGTCAGTTATTATTTTCGTGGATGATGTCTTGTGATCTATATTTATAGTGCCATGTGCAGACTTGGGAACTTTCCTTCCATAATGGTCTAATGTAACTTCTCCCAAATATGATTTATTTATTTCAGGATTTGAAAGATTTTCAATATCATATCCAATAGTTAAAACCATTTTACTTGTAATTAAATTCTTTTTTACTAAATCTAATGTAAGAAGCTCTGTCATTTCTTTCACTATTAATTTTGTCTGTTCATAATTGTATGGACAATGTAATACTTGTCCTGAACTTATACTATTTGTTACTGGCTTGTATGATTTTATACTTTCAATGGTACAAGGTTCATATCCCCATGCGTGATCTATCAATAATTCTGCATTTATACCAAATAATTTATATAGCAATTCCTCGTTTTTTTCTGAAGTACGAGCTATATCTCCCATAGTATATATGCCATTTTTTTCTAATTTATTTGATATACCCTTTCCAACTCTCCAAAAATCTGTTAATGGTCTGTGATTCCATAAGTATTTTCTATATGTCATTTCATCTAATCCAGCAATTCGCACTCCATTTTTATCTGGTGTTATATGCTTTGCAACAATATCCATAGCAACCTTGCAAAGATATAAATTTGTTCCAATTCCTGCTGTTGCAGTTATTCCTGTTTCATCATATACATTTTTAATAACTCTAGTAACTAGCTCTCTTGGTGTAGTTTTATAAGTTTGCAAATAATGGGTTACATCTATAAATACCTCATCTATAGAATAGACATATATGTCATCAGCTGAAAACCATTTTAAATAAATATTATAAATTCTTGTACTATATTTCATATAATAACTCATTCGTGGTGGAGCTATTATATAGCTTAATTCTAAATCTTTGTTTTTCTTTAGTGCAATATCGTCATAAGAGGAACAAGTAAATTTATGTCCTGGTGCATTAATTTTCCTTTGAGCATTTATTTCATTAACTTTTTGTATAACCTCAAATAATCTTGCCCTTCCTGGTATTCCATATTGTTTTAGTGATGGACTTACAGCAAGACAGACTGTTTTTTCTGTTCTACTACTATCAGCTACAACTAAATTTGTTGTAATTGGATTCAGTCCTCTTTCTTGACATTCAACAGAGGCATAAAAACTTTTTAGATCTATTGCGATATACACTTTATCATATTTATTCACTTTCATACCTCCCTTTCCCAATATCTATTGTCATTATAACACTTTTATTTTTATTTGTAAACATTTGTTTGTTTATGGATTAAAAAATTTTGAGTAAGCATTATTTGCTTCCCCTTTTTTACTATAAATTTTCATCATTTTCTATAATTTGTAACGCAAACAGGAGAATAAAATATCTGCTCTCCTGTTGTGTTCTTACTCAATAAATTGACTATCTAATTTTTGTCAAGTCTTTTTAACGAATTTATTATATTATTTTTTTGTATGACAAACAAGCGAAAACGATATATTTTTTAAAAAATTGTATCTTTTTCACTTCTTTTATGATAAAATTCAATTATAGTTAGTTTTCTAAGAATTGTTTATTATTTTTGCACATTGAATATAACATTCTTAGAATTTTAGTTGAACAAGCAGTTAGGCTTTCATAATAATGTTTGCCTTCTGCTTTTTTGTTTTGGTAATAAATATATACTGGATGTTCTGGATAATTTGAAGCACCTAATTTTACTACCATTTGACTGCAATTAAACAATATATATCTTGCATATTTGTTTCCTCTTTTTGATATTGCTCCTTTTACATTTATACTTTTTCCAGACTGTTTGATTGTTGGATCAAGTCCACAGAAAGCTATTACTTCTTTTGGACTATTAAATCTTGTTATATCTCCTAATTCTCCAAGTATTTCAGCTGTTAATATTTCTCCAATCCCATAAAATGAATTGATTATTTCATAATATTGAGATTGTTTTGCTGTTTCTATCATTTTACTTCTCAATTCATTTATAATATTATTGTTATTTTGCACTATTTGAGCCATTTTTGAAAGATTATTTACATCGGAGTGTTCTTTATCAACTCCTGGATAAGAGTTAGCTGAAACTGTTTTTATTGTTGTGGCAAGTTTTTTATAAAAGTTTAAGTTTCTTCCATTTGTTTTGTATAAATTGTTATACAATGCATCAATTCTTTTTTCTTTTACTATTTCTGCGTGTGGAAATTCTTTAATAAAATTTAATGCTGTATCATCATAAATTCTTGTTGATTTAAAGATTTTCTCTAGTTCTGGAAAACATATATTTATCAATCTTTTGTATCTATTTTTACAACTTACATTGTTCTGTAACAAATAAAAATATTGTCTTGTCATTGCTTTTAAATTAGCATATAAGTCTTTTTTAGATAAATCGTGATATTTTACTTCGTTTACAAAAAACAACTTTGCTAACCTATAACAATCTTCTTTATCTGTTTTTGTTTTTCTAATAGTATCATAATTATTTTTTGTCGTTAAACTATTGATAACTAAAGTATTAAATCCATTTTCTTTAAAGTATCTTTCTACTGGTAAATGGTATGTACCTGTTGATTCCATAAATACTGTTAAGTTTTCTGGGTTAATTTCTTTAATTTCTGCTTTTACTTTTTCAAAATCTTCTAAATTGTGCTTTATCTCTTTTGTGTCAATAAGTATTTCTCCATCATTATTCATAAGCATTATCATACTCTTATTTTTAGCAACATCTACACTTAATACTGTTTTCAAAATTATTCACCTACTTTCTTTTTGAACTTAAGTCTTTTACCTCTACTATTATTTCATCAGGCTTGTTATATAGAGTCGATGCCCTCACTATCTAAAACTAAATTAATAATAGGAATAAAAGCCGAACTGTCAATTTCTTAGATTCAAAGACCTCTGTAATTTGATGTTCTAACTTAAATTCTAATGTAAATAATTTTACAACCAAAAAAATTAGATGTAAACTCTTTTATTTACATCTAACAGTATACCTGTAATTTATCGTTGCCAAATCTTTATCGTTCTCCTTCCACATCGATTTCTCTTTCTAAAGCATTTTGGTTGACTAATACTCCGTTAATAACTCTAAAAGGATATTTTAGTTTTGGTATTATATCTTTTACAATAATTATCTTTGATATTTCTTCTCCTAATTGAAAGTCTAAATTCTCGTCTATTCCAGAATATCTTTCTGGATGTTTCCTAAAATCCTCATAGCCTATTTTTTTATATCCCATTGCTCTATAGAAATTATCTGCTCTATTTTTTAGTTCCTCTTCATTTCTAATAATATTATTTATTCTATCTGTTGATAACTGCCCTGGTTCATATACTCCCCTAATTTTATAACCTTGATATTTTTGCATTATATAATCAGCAATTTCATTTAAATTACTTGCTATTTTTCTTCCTCTAAATGTATCGTAACAATATATTGTATCTAAAAAAAATCTCTTATTAGGATGAAAATATATATTCATATATCCGGGTATCTTCTCCTTGTTTATTTTTGGATTTTAGCATAAAGCATTGCCCTATATTTATATAAATTTCCACAATATTTAAATCTCCTTTTTCATCTCTAAATATTGCAAATTTTTTATCTAAATTATAACCCCTCTTAGTCATTTTTTCTTTAAATTCTAAAAATTCTCTATATTCTTCATTAGAATTAATTTCTTCTATTAACTTTTTTATCTCCATCTTTTAAACTTATTCCTTCCTTAAACTCTAAAATTAAAATAAATAATTTTTCATATTGTGAATATTATTTAACTTTTCTAATCTCAGAGACAAATTACTATTTGTGTATTTTTTTACATATATCTAATATTGGTTAATCCTCCAATGATGTATCAACATAATAGGTCATTGGACTTCCCATTTCAATTTTATAATATTTCATTTTTTTAATTTCTTCTGGTGCATCCTCAACCATTCCTTCATAGGCTTCAATTCCATCTACAATTACTTTTATATTTAGTAATCTTCCAGATCCTATTGGCATATAATTTCTTCTTTTTTGATTCTCTTCCACTTTGTAATCTCCTATCTAGTTATAATTCATATATATTACCTTTCAAAATTAGCTTTTGAATTTTACTTTTATCATTTAATGATATATCCCAGCTACTACCAGAAATTGAACGCTTAATTTTATATTCTTTACTTGGCTTTCCTAAAACTCTATTTAATTTTCTTTGTAGTGATACTTTGTTAGTATATATTACAATTTTATTTTCACCATATAAGACATTGATGGTTGTTTCTGTTTCACTTTTTATTGGTTCTTTGTATATCTTTTTATCCATGTGCAATTACAATCCTTTTTATTTCTTTCTCCTCTATTTCTCTTATTTCTTTTGTAATTCCATTTTCATTTACTATTTCAGCTTTAAATTTGTTATTTCCTAATTTTTCTTTAATTGTCGCCTTATCATTATTTTCTAATTCCACTACATCGAATATATTTATTTTCATATACAACCTCTACTTATCTTTTATTGCTATCAAAAGTTCATTATCCTGTACTGTTCTATTAGCATTTTCATATACAAATTTTGCTCCAGTAAAATATACCTTATAATTTAAGTTCTCTAATCTATTTCTAGCTAGTCTTAAAAAATCGTCTGTTTGTTCTTCAGTCAAATTTTTTCTTACTCTTATTTCAAACCAAGTAAATACAATACAGTTTGGATTTTTTTCTATTTTGCTGTCTATAAGTTCTGTAATTTCTTCTAAACTCAACTCTTTTTCCTTCTTTCTTTTTTACAAGCTATCCATATTATACAAAAAATTTAATTAAAAATCAATGAACCTCATCCGATAAAATTTATTAGAATAGAAATTAATCTTTTTTAATCTTTTTCAAACTTTTCTTATATAATATTAATTTTTTTACATTAGATTTCAGAATAAATATATATCTTTTCGGAATATATTAATCTTTTGAAGTCTTTTTATATCAATGCTTTTATAATTTCATCAGGTGATATAAATTGAGAAAAGTTAAAAAATATAAAAAAGTGCAAGGTTCAAAAAAGCAAAAAAAAAGACTTGAAACAATCAATAAATTTCAAGACAATATTGCTAAAGCTTTTTATAATTCAGAATATAAAAACAAGAACTAACTATTATAAATATATTGTTCTTGCTTTTTGGTTTTTAACTATTTATATAATATTTCACCATACTAATAATACCTTTGCTACTCGGCTTATCGTGTTCTCCGATTCTTAGAATTCTTCGAGTTTTACTTCTGTCTGCAAATCGCCACATATTTTTTATCGCTGTATCAATATCCGATTTCAATGTGTTTACATTTTGATTTCTTTGTCTTGCCACTTCAGCATAAATATTTTTTATATTGTCTTCATCTTCTACTATCGAATATAAAATGCAGTCATTCATAAGCCTTGTTCCTTTTAATGAGTATGTAAAGCCTATCTTGAACAATATATCAAAGATTCTATCTTGTGTTTTCCTATTTGATAATGAGTCTACCATTCTCTCTAGTTCTTTTACAATTTCTTGTGAAGGAGTTACTTTTGAGAAAAGTCTTTCTACACATTCAAATTTTCTTATCAGAGCCATGTAATCCATCTCGCCAGAGTAAACGATTACTTTTGTTTTTACAGATTTATCTGTTTGTATTTCTTCTAGGACTTGTAGTCCATCTTTTCCTGGCATCTTCAAATCAAGTATAAGTATATCAGGATCTAATTCTTTAATTCTTTGGTACACTTTTGTTCCTTCATTTAGAATACCAATGCACTTCATACATTTTTGAGTATTGATTGAATTAGCTAAATGGATGCTTACTGGTACATTGTCTTCTGCAATAAGTACACTCAACATAATTCCATGCCTCCTAATATGAATATTTGCCCTAATTTTATCACTTTTTACATTTAATGTAAATATTTTATGTATAATATTTTTGATAAATTGGCTATATTTCAAGCTTTTTACGGTGCTACTAATTGTCAGGATGGGTATATACATTTGTAGCATTAGAATTATGTCCTAAAAACATTTTAAGTCTTAAATCGGAATATCCTTCTTGAAATTTATCTGTAGCTGATATATGTCTTAATGTATGTGGATGTATTTTTCTCTCATTTATATTTTCACAATATTTTTTTAATATATTATTTATTGAAGTTCTACACATTGGAGTATTTGTATTAGCTGTTTTATTACTTACAAATAAATATTTATTTTTCTTTCCATTTAAAAGTATTTCTCTTTCTGGCAAATAATCTCTAATTGCTTCTAATATTAAACCTTCCATAGCGATAGTTCTTATTTTATTTCCTTTTCCTAATATTTTTATTGAAAACATATCAAAATCAATATCTCTCTTTAGTTCTAAATGTACTAATTCTGATACTCTTAATCCACCTTCTAAAAATAAAACCATCATTGCATAATCCCTTTTACTATTTTCCCCTGCTTTCAATTTAACTTTTTCTGCCGTTTTCTTTGGTAATTTACTTGCTGGAATATATGGTCTAACTATTTTATAAAAATCATATTCTTTAATAATTTTTTCTTTATTTTTTCTATAACCCTTTTCTATTAAAAAATTTTCATAGATTGATAAAGATGCTAATTTTCTATTTATAGTTGAAAATTTATATTCATTCTTCTCCAAAAATTTTTGTTTATATTCTGTTACATGAACTCTTTTAAAATCTATAATTGTTTCTCCAAAATATTCTTCAAAAAAATTCAAAAATTGTTTTATGTCAGAATAATATGACTTTATTGTATTTTGTTCTCCATCTATTGGATATTTATTGTCCAAGTATTTTTTAAATTCATCTAATATTTCCATTTTTTCTCACCTCTTATTTATGTAGTATTTTTTTTATATCATTTTTGTTATTTATGTAGTATTTTTTATTCAATATTTTAAGTTTTCTTTTCTGAAATACTACATAAGTGTATTTATGTAGTATTTTTTTATTTCCTAAAAATTACTTTATATATTTTATATAAAGCAATTCTTTTTTAACAAATTAGACATCAAATATTTTCTTTTTTCTCTCTGGATTCTTTTTAAAAAATTCTCTTAATGGAATTATATAATCTTCATAATATTCCATCATTTCTTTATATGGCTTAATCTTTATTTTCTTATCTTTTTCTCTTAATACTTTAATCATCTTGTTATATCCTTTTTCATCTTGTGTTGCTAAACCATATACCATTAATTCTTCAATCATTAACTTGTATGAAATATCAGATAAATCTTTTTCATCAGATTCATCTCTTATATGAAGCCACGCCATTCTCATAAAAAGCCCCATCCCTTTTCTTGTAAAAACTTCTTCATAAATATTTTCTATATTTAACATAGCAAGTAATCCTTCATCTATATTCATTTGTTCACCTCCATGTTCATTTTAATAATTTATAAATTTAGAATAAAGTTGAGAAAAAATTTTAGCTGATAATTTATTGGTATAAAAAATAGCTTATCCTCTATTTGATAAGCTTCACCTTCTAGTCTATTCTCCATCATACTTGTTATAAAAAAAACAATCGTGATCTACATATCTTTTAATAAAATTATCGAAATTTCTTATTTTTCTTTTTAAAACTACATATATTTTTCTTATAAATCTTTTCATTGCGAATCTCCTCCATATTACATAAATTTTTAAAAAATGCTAATAATATTTCTCATATCGAGACTCCCTCGATATGATAGCAAAAAAATATATTAAAATTAATATAAATTTGTTTATAAAAGGAAATATTTGAGAATGAAGAAATATGAAAATAAAAGAAGAAATGTTATTGGAGATTTAATTAAAAAATATAGAGAAAATCTTAATTTGGAAAAAGTTGAAGTTTGTAGACAATTACAACTACACGCTGTATATTTAGATTCCACAGAATTAAAACGAATTGAAGACGGAAATCAAATTGTGAAAGATTTTGAATTAATTGCTCTATGCAAGGTATTAGATATTGATTATGATGATTTAAAAAATTCTATTGAATAACTTTTTAGATAGCTTTAAGTTATCTTTTTTTATAATATGAAAGCAAGACTGTTTTGTCTTGCTTTTTATATCATATTTAACATAATTTATATTAAATATCCGAACAGTTTTAACCGTTTTATAGTATCATTCTTTAGTTATTTTTATTTATTGGGCATAAATTCTCTTCCCAAATAGCTTTCTTAACAAAACTTACCATAGATATTCCCCCTATAACCAATGTATTAGTAAAAACATATTTGCCATTGAATAATATCCCTTGCAATATATATTCTAAAATATTTTGGTTTGCAGTCATTGAAGGAAATAAAAGATAACAAATAAGATCTATAGTAACACTCCAAATTAGTATAGAAAATATTGATAAAATTGCATTTATTTTTTTGTTTTTTATTAAATTAATAGAAATAGTAACAGAGGCAAATATAAGCATATTTATAATTGGAAATATTAATCCAAGCGATAAATCACTTCCTATAATCATATATGCCATCCAACCTAACATAAAAAATATAGACATTATTCTATTCTTATTATATGAACTACCTAACATAAATAATGAATTTATCATTTTATTTTTCCTCCTCTATTCAAATTTTTCTATTTTAAAATCATATTTATCTCCATCTTCTATTTTACAATTTGAAACTCCTGTTGTTGCATATTGTTCATTTACATAATAAGACCAATAATAGTTATCTCCTTGTTCTATTCCCATAATTGAAATTATGTATTCACCATATTGAGATGGTTCTGTAATCAAATTTAAATCATCATGGTCTTTTAAAGCTTCAATTAAATATAATTTTTCAGTTTTAACATTTTTATTATAAATGATATTATTATCTTTATTATATACATTAATAGTTATTTCAGATATACTCTTACTATATTCTTTCTTATAATTATATAATATAATCCCTCCAATAATTATAATTAAAAATAATATTATCCCTACAATTATTAATATTCTCTTTTTCATTTATTTACTCCTTATATTTATTGTTTGTCATGTTAACATGATTAATTTCTTGTCGCAAAGGTCTAACAATATTATCATGATATAGTATATTTAATTCATGTAAAGGTCTAGTCATAGATACATATAATAGTTTCATATCAATATTTTTATTTGAGTCATATTCTCCTTCTGAAGCATTTGAAACGATTACTCCATCAAATTCTAAACCTTTTGATAAATAACTTGTTATTGTACAAATTCCACCATTATATTGCGTATCAGAATTTGTTATATTATTAACATTTATCTTTTCTTTTTTTAGTTCATCAGTTATCCTGCTTGTTTCCATGTTATTTTTACATATAATAGCTATTGATTTGTATTTCTTCTGTTCATATTCTTTTAAAATATTCTTTATAGAGTCAATTTGATTTTTTTCATTGTTATAATTTTTATAATTAACCTTATTTCCATGTCTTATTACTGGTTTGGCACTATTTAAATTAATATAATTAGTTATATTATTAGCTGACAACATTATTTCTGTTGTTGTTCTATAACTTTTTAAAAGATATTTTATCTCCACATTATTATTAAAGGTATTATGTACTACTGTATCCCAGTTTTCTATTCCTCTATATTGAAAAATTGATTGAGCTAGATCTCCAAAAATACTAAAAGTTGCATTTTTTAACAAACTTTTTAAAGCATAAAAACTAAAGTCCCCCAAATCCTGTGCTTCATCTATTGCAACATGTTTATATTGGTTATATGGTTCTTCTCCTTGTATTTTACATTTAAGATATATTAACGCACTTAAATCCTCAAACTCAATCTTCTTTTCTTTCATATTTATTATATTATTCTGTATTTTTAATTTGTTTTCAGTATAAAATCTTGGTTCCAAATAATTTTCCATACTTGATAGGAAATTTATATATATTTTCTTTATATTAGGAATAAGATTTTTAAAATATTTATTTATAATAGACTTACACCCATTTTTCAATTCTTTCTCAACTAAATTCAACTTGTTTAATTCATTTTCTTTTGAATTAATATTTATATTTTTATCATATTGTATTTTGATATTGTTCCTTATAGTATCATAATTATCCTCTACATATTTTAGTAACATCAACTTCGTTCTGTCTAATTTTCTTTTTATACTATTATATATACTAGAATCTTCAATAGAATAATATAAATTTTTAATAAGACTATTTGGTATTATTTCATATCCTTTTAGCACTATATTTTTATCAGAAATTATGTCTTCCTCAAATTTCACTATAAATTCATCTAATACTTTTTTGAAGTTCATTGACACTTTAAATTTTTCATATTGTAATGTTTCTTTACCATTTATAGACTCTATTAACTTTTTTTCTTCATTTATTAATGTTATATCTTCAGATATGACCTCTGCACAAAGTTCCTCGTAAGTTAGCTGTTTTACATTGTCAACATCTAAATCTGGTAATATATTAGAAATATAATTTATAAAAAACTTGTTTGGACCAATAACTAGATATTGATTCATTTTTACCTGTTCACGATAATTATATACTAAATATGCTATTCTATGTAATGCAACTGTAGTTTTGCCACTACCCGCTACTCCTTGTATAATTATATTCTTTGATATTGGTTCTCGTATAATAGCATTTTGTTCTTGTTGAATGGTTGATACAATATTTTTTAACCTACTATCTGCATTTGAATTTAAATATGGTTTAAGTAATTCGTCATTTGAAACAGTATCTACATCTTGCATCGACTTTAATTTTCCATGTTCTATTTCATATTGTCTTTTTAATAACAACTTTCCTGTACATATTCCTCCTGGTGCTTTATAAGAAGTTTTACCGATATTGCTATCATAATAAATAGATGAAATTGGTGCTCTCCAATCTACTGTTATATTATTATTATCTTCGTCCATCACTCCTACTTTACCAATATAAAATTTTTCTATTTTTTCTTCTTTATCTCCTTGAAAATCAATTCTTGCAAAATAAGGTTTACCAATATTTCTTTCCATTAGCTTTAGTTTACTTGTATACATTTCAAGCAAATTATTTAACATTAGCGAATTATTTGCATATGTTTTTTGTATAACTTCAATTCTTATATTATAATAATCTATAACATCCTGATACTTATTAATAATATTATCTAAATTTTCTTTTTCTTTTTGAAATTCAGTATTATCCATATTTAATCTCCATTTTAATCATTTCATATAAAATTATAACATTAAAATTCTTCCATTTCAATATAATTCATTGGATAAAAGAAAATTAAAATCCTTCTAATTTTTGGTATTAAATATTATTACTCAATAATATTCTAAAATCGTATTATTTATAAAAAGAATATTTTATACAATATTTGTTTCTTAAGCAATATCTGTTGATTAGATATAAAATTCATGATAGAATATTATTATATAAAAAATAAAAGTTACGCTTATTTCTAGGAGGTTAATTATGGAATTAGCAAAAAAATATATTGGTCATAACGTACATGTAACTGTAGACAGAAAATTGGGTTCTAAACACCCTAATTGGGGGTTTATATATCCCATAAATTATGGTTATATACCTAATACTATCAGCGGTGACGGAGAAGAAGTTGACGCTTATATTCTAGGTATATTCGAGCCTATTGACTCTTTCGATGGTATTTGTATAGCTATTATTCATCGTTTAAATGAAAATGATGATAAATTAATTGTAGTTCCAGAAGGTACTAATTATACAGATGAACAAATAAATTGTTTAACAGAATTTCAAGAAAGATTTTTTAGTCACATAATTATAAGGTAACTTTTATGTTTTATAATTCTCACTTAATTCTACTGAATTAAGTGAGGTTTTATTTTACATAATCTTTCTTTTCGTTGACTAAATAACTAAAATATAGTATAATTATACTATATTGTTTATAAGGAGAAATGTAAAAATGAAAAAAATAGTTTTACCAACAAAATCTAAACAAATTCTCGTAATATCTGGAGCTAGTGGATCTGGCAAAACAACTACATGTGCTTTACTTCCATTATTGTATCCAAAATATTATGCACATATTCCTTTTGATAGAAGTAGAGCTTCAAGACCAGGTGAATTTGGTTCACGACATGTAGATTTGGAAATAATGTTTCAAAAATATAAAGATGGTGAATATTTTAACATAGCCCCTGTAACTCATAATGGTTACGCAGCAATACGTACCGCTGATATTAATAAGGCTTTTTCAGAAGATAAAGCAGCTGTTATAGAATTTCCACTTGAAAAAATAGATATTCTTGAAAAAACGTTTCCACAAGCAAGTGTAACTGTTGTAGAACTTGTTGCACCATCTGAAAAAGAACGTCTTAGACGCTTAAAGAAAGATCATAAATACACTGATCAAAGAATTGAAGGTAACGAATATGGTTATGGTAGAATTGACAGATATAAGGATAATAATTTGTTAACTATAGATGATCATAATCTTGTCCTTATAACCGAAAGAGATAAATTAGGAGATACAGTTTTTTCAATACATAGATATATGCAAATCCAAAAACTAACACTAGAGCAACTTACAAGTTTTGAAAAAGAAAATGGTTCAAAAGGTGTGCAGAGTTTTTTAAAATCCCTTAAAGTTCCAAAAAATAATTTTTCAAAAGCAGAAAATTATGAGATCTTAGAACACAAACTTCCAGTAACGGATGATTTCGAACGATAATTATCAAAAATAGCAGAATTTTAAATCCTGCTATTTTTTGATTTTAATAACAAACATATTATAAATCTTTTTTAAAATTATAATCATTTATTATTTCTTCTACTGTTTCTTCTGGTGTTTTATAAGTTGTATCAATGATTTTTGTGTTTGGGAATCTATTTAATACAATATCTCTATAATGTTTCTCTACTTTCTCAAATTTTACACAATCAAATAATAATTTATCTGATCCTGTAATTTCTTTTCCATTTGATTCTCTCTCTTTTAATCTTTTAATTCTTTCTTCTATTGAAGTTGTAATATAAAAAGAATCCATTTCTGGATAATCTTTCAGTAATTCTTGTAAAATATTAATTTCTTCAATATCTTCCTCGCTGTTTTGTTCTTTTTTAGTAGCTATATATTTTATTATCCATAATGAATCTTGTAATACCAATCCATCATCTTTATAATTTGCAATATCTGTTTCTATAGTTTTTTGCAATAAAGGTTTCCATTCTTCTGGTGGTAACCAATAATCCAGCTTCCTTACTTTATCTATTGTATTAATATCAGTTAGAAATTTTTTTTGTATTTTAAAAACATTTAGCAATTTTTCATTAATGTTATGTACTATAGTAGTTTTTCCTGAAAAATCCATGCCACTAAAAAGTTTGATTTTTGCCATATATCTTCACCTTCTTATTAATCATTTTTACTACTTATAAATTTTAATATATAGTCAATACCTTCTTTTATCGAATCATTAGATGAAGTATCAACAATTAGTTTATTGCTATAGTTCTCTTTTGACTTTTCTATTAATTCTTCATAAACTAATTTATGAAATTTAGGATTTTTTCGATAAAAATCATGTACTGGCGAAACTTTACTTTTTTCCATTCTTTCTTTAATAATTTCAAATGGAGGAATGCAAAAAACTTTTAATGATGGCTTAACAAAAAAACCTTTATCAACTAAAGCTTTAGGAATATCATATATGTTATAATCATTATTAGAATATTTTCCGTAAGCACTTATATAGGTTGTTATTGCATCATAATATCTATCTTGTAAAAGAATCGTATTAGATTCTTTTAATAATGGTTTAATAACCTCTTGAGTATTTATTATTAAATCTGTAAGAAAATATGATACTGTAATAGGATTATCTTTTATGCCTAATACTTTTTTAAATTCTTTTCCTAAATCTGTATAAGTCATAGCTCCATGATTATATACAGCATTTAAGTTTAAATCTAAAATCTTTTTATTTAACATTTCGCACAATGTTGTTTTTCCACTACAACATATTCCTTCAAACACAATAAAATTATTCATAAAACTCCTCCTTTATCTCTTATTTAAAAGTATATAACCACGATAATATTTACTATCTTTAGTTAAAGATAGTGGTAAGTTGCTAGCAAGCATTAACTTATTTATTTCTATTAAATGTTTATCATACTCATAATCTACATTAGTAGTATTAGGATTTTTCCAATCCTCTATTTCAAGCATTTCTTCATAAACAGATTCACTTTCATTTTCTTTAAAATACTTTACTTTATCATAAGAAATATATAAACGATCTCTATCTTTTTCAATAATTGTAACTTCTCTTATCATGTTAGCATAAAGAATAGGTTTTAACTCTTTTAGTTTTAAGTCTAATTCTTTAATAAATTCATTTACATTTTTATACTGCCCTCTTAATTTTGTTCCTAGTTCTAATTTAGAAACATATGGTTTATTAGAATCACACATATTCTTTTTATATAAAAAGCCATGAAATTTTTCTGTTACCATATTACTTCCTCTCATTACATCTCCTCTATTTAATACAGTTAAGTTTTGATCATCATAATATGTTTCTTTTTTTTCTTTTATAAATGATTCTATTTTTTTGTATCCTTGTTGATATAAAAAATTTAGAATTTGCTCTGATGTGCATTCTTTGCCATTGTTTATTAAATATTTTAATTCTCTTTCATAATTTTCAAATTCCATATTTACACCATCCTTATTTTATACTTATAAAGGTACCTGTTTCTCTTGGAATATTAATAGCACCATTTTTTATTCTTATATTTTCAAAGTATTTATATAAATTAGCAAGATTTTCTTCTGAAAATCCAGAAATAGAAGTAGTTGATTTTAGCCATTCCATTAGGTCCTCTGTTTTTGTAATTGCTAATACATTTTCATACTCAAATCTTTCTACAGAAGAAAAATATTTTTTCAATATTTGGCTTCCATTTTGAAGATTAAAAGGTAATTGCTCTGTAAAAGCTGTTGAATCTGGATTAAATTGTTTTATAGCTTCATGTAAAAAAGGGCGCATCCCTCCATTTCCATCAGTAGCTGAATAAAAATATCCACCTTTTTTTAAAACACGTTTTACTTCTGATAATGCTTTGTTTAAATCTGGTACATGAAAAAGCATATGATTTGCAATAATCATATCAAAAGCGTTATCTTCAAATGGTATTGATTGAATATCAATTTTTTCAAATGAAACATTAGTATATTGCGAATATTTTTCTTTTACTAAATCTAACATTCCATCTAAAAAATCTGACAAAATAAGTTTACAGCCTTTTGGAAGTTTGTCTATTCTATTGTTCCAATGACTACCATTTCCACATCCTAGCTCTAAAATATAAAAATTCTCCTCAAATTTATACTTATCAAATAGCCAATCTGCAAAACTATATTTATTTGTAGTATATTTCTTATAAAAATTAATTCTCATTGCTAAATTTTTATCATTAGAAAATTGCTTTTCAACATTTTGCGTTTTATTCATAATAGACATAAAAATCACCTCTATTTTATTTAAATTTTATTTATCTTATAAATGGATTTTCTTTTGCATCATAATTTAGTCCATATTTATTACATAATTTTTTCCCTTTATAATCCATTTCATCATAAAATCTAGCGTGTTTACAAATTTGTGTAGTAACTAATTGATTTAAGCTTTCTTCTGAAATGTCATGTTCTATTTCTTCTAATACTATTTGCATAAAATCTAAATCCAGTAATTTTAATTGAAAATATAAATCATAAAACTCTTTTTCTCCTGTTGAATCTATTGCTTTAGGTGAAGAAATAGGATCTATTATCATGTCATATAATTTCATATGTGACTTGTGCCACCTTTTTAGTGCATTATAAGCTAATTTAACTTTTGGTTCTACTATGTCATATTTATTATTATCATAAACGTCATTTTTTACAATTTTATCTTCTTTTTTCAATTTCTC
Organism: uncultured Clostridium sp.; assembly: GCA_930989765.1. Lineage (GTDB taxonomy): Bacteria > Bacillota > Clostridia > TANB77 > CAG-508 > CAG-269. The sequence continues at coordinate 31,928 of CAKNNA010000013.1, forward strand.
CGTATATAGAGTTCCATCTGCTGCAAACATTTCAGAAAAAATACCTTTGGTTATTATCCAATCATACTCTCTTAAAAATTCATAATTTTCTTTTAATTCTTCAAATGTTGTATTATCATCAAATAGAATAAAACCTGCTTGAACATAGATGTCATGCTTTTTTAATATATCTAATGCTTTTTTGTTATCTTCTAAACTAGCACTTTTATTCATCCTCTTTAATGCTGTATCTGAACCATTTTCTATTCCACACGCAAATGAGTGAAACCCTGCCTCTTTTAAATATCCCATTTTCTTATCTTCTACTTGATCTGCCTTCAAAGAGCCTCTTAATGATACATTTATTCCTCTTGCCTTTATCTTATCTCTAAACTCTTTTGCCCATCTTTCATCTCTATCTTTTTCCAAAAAACTATCATCAATAACTTTTATGTATTTTACACCCATATTTTGTAATTGTTCCAGTTCATCAACTATATTATCTACACTTCTTCCTCTCCATTTATTTCCTATAGATAATTTATTAAAAGCATTTACGGAGCAGAACAAACAATTTCCCATACATCCCCTAGCTGTTAAGATATTTACTGTTGATTTTCTCTCTAATGCCATATTCATTGTATCTCTAGAAGGAAACGGGATATCATCTAAATTTTTTATAAGCTCTCTTTTTTGAGTTTTGATTATTTTTCCTTCACTTTCATACACAATTCCTTTAATTTCATTAAGTTCTTTAGCTCTATTTCCAGTAAGATAATCGCAAACTTCAACAATAGTCTGTTCCCCTTCTCCAATCATAGCAACATCAAAGATGCCATCTTTTACAAATCTTTGTGGGTTAAATGATGGTCCAAATCCACCACACATTAATTTTATATTTGGATTTATGCTTCTTATTTTTTTTGCTAGTTCTATGGATTTATCATTATTTGACATATAGCATGATACTCCAACAATTGAAATACCTTTTTTATTTATTATTTGTCTTAATACCTCATTATCTTCCAAACCTCCAAGCCATCCATCTATTATCTCTACATTATATCCATTTTTTCTTAACACAGCTGTCAAATATGCTAATCCAAGATTTTCTTCGGATGTTCTATGTGTATCTGGTGATAAAGTTGTTAATATTATTTTATCTTCAATATTGTTTTTAGTTTTTACCTCTATACTCATCTATTTAGCATCCCTCCTTAATTTACATCTTTTCTATCATCATATTAAATGCTAATTTTTTACCATCTTCATCCATTCGTTCATACGATTCAAGTATTTTTTTGTAAACAGTTTGACTAGCTTCCTCTTCAGTACAAAATTCTAATAAATATTCATAGAAATATTTCTTATGAATTATATATGAAATAATATCTGCATTAATTATCTGTTTGCTTAATTCGTCAAAAACATAATTAGCATTATTCCTATGATTTTCTATTGCCTGTTTTATAGATTGTATTTTTTGTTCCTCATATCTATTTTTTCTTAAAAAATTTTCTGTAAATTTCGCACCAATTATTTCGTGATTATCAAATTTTCCTGTAAGTAAAAATTTTCCCACATCATGAAATATTCCGATTAAGATGGCATCAATTCTATCAGTATTTTTTAAACAAGCTATATTATAACAAATATTAGCACATGGTATAAAATGCTCATTATAAAAAGGCATTGAATTATTTTTTTCAGCTAATTCTTTTGTAAGTTTTATTGACTTTTTTAAAATATCATTTGACTTTAACAATTCAAAAAAATCATTATTATCCATTTCGTTTTCTCTCCTTATTTTTTTGGTTTTCCAATCCAAGTACATAAATAATTTTCATGTACTAGCTGTTTATCTCCTTTTTTGTAATTAATATTCTCATCTATTTCAACATCTTTGAAGCAAAATGGATCTCTTGCATATAAATCTTTTTCCCCAGTAGTACATTTTTTGTATGTATAAGCCATTGCAAAACAACCTCCTCTGCATATATCAGCTTTTTTACAATCTTTGCATCCTTCAATTTTTTTATAATTTTCTTTTCTTACTTTAAAAGCTTTAAATTGTTCTGAATTAATTATATCAAAAATATCATCTGTTAAAAGATCACCTACTCGATAGTCGTGCATATATACACAAGGTGAAATTGGTATTTTTCCATCTGGCGTTATTGAATTAATTCTCATCGAATATGTTCCACAAGCACAACCTTTAACCTTATAATTATCTGTTACTCCTGATAAAGTTGGTTCGCTTAATTCTACCGTATCACATTTTTCAAATAAATATTTATAATTTTCTAATACTTGTTCTTTAGTTGGTACAAGTTTAAAATGTTCCTTTTGTATTGGTTTTATCAAATTAAATCTAATATTTGAATCATATTTTTTTGCAAGTTCTATCAAAGCATCTATTCTGTCTTTTGTAAAATTCCAATTCATGGCACACATTATAATTCCTGACTCGATATTATTTTCTCTGCAAATTTCTAAAGCTTGAATGGCATACTTATATACGTTTCCTCCTCTGTTTTCATTATGTTCTTTTTCAAAAGGAGAATCTAAACTTATATCTACATCATTTAATAATTTTAAACATTCTGGATATATATTTCTTAACGCTATAAGACTTATTCCTGATGTAGTTATTCCAACTTTTATGTTCTTTTTGTTTAATTCCTTCAATATATATGGTAGCATACTTTTATTCACATCTAGACCATTTGTGAATATCGGTTCATTACCTCCTAAATTTACTGTTTCTACATTTAGTTTTTGAATTTGGTTAATCACTTTATCTACAATTTCTTTAGTTAAATTTTTTCCTTTCTGTCTTACGGAAAAAGAATAACAATGTTTACATTTACAAGGACAATCATTTCCTAATGTCCATCCAATATTTTTTATCATAACACATCCTCCATATATTTATTTTTAATTAATTAGTTTAAAATTTAATAGAATCGTCTTTTTATTAGTAATTAATTTGTTTTAAATCCATTAGTTGATTCTGTTTAAACGTCATTTTCAATAGGCATGGAGATGTTATATCTAAAACTGATTCCTTATAAACTAACTTAACATCTTTATTCACTTTACACCAGTTTAATAAAAAAAACTTTATTGAACCTCCGATGACTTACAACAGCGATTCTCTTACCTTCATAATCTTTCAAAATTCTATTAAAAAATTTTGTCATACGTTCTTTGGTTTCTTCAGCACTTTCTCCATCAGAAGTCTTAAAATCTCTATCTAATAGTTGTTCTTGTGAAGGATCTCTTGTTTTTTTATCCTTCATAAATTCACCTAATTCTTTTAAATTTCCTAGTTTTCTTTCACTTAATTTGCTATCTAAATTGATAGGTAAATTATTATATTCAGCTATATATTTTGCTGTAGCTTTTGCTCTAGTATAGCTACTTGACCAAATAATATCAATTTTAGACAATTCTTCGTTTTCACTTAGCTTTTTAGATTGTGTTTCTCCATATACGGATAAAATTTCCTTTTCGTTAATCATTTGAGAATCTTCATTTGTATTTCTAATTCCGTTTTCATTAACAGTATCAGCATGTCTAATTAAATAGACTATTGTATTTTCCATATTTTGCCTCCTATCATTCTTTTTCTTGTAATTATATCAACAATTTTATTAATTTTCAATGTCTTCCAATAATTCAACTTTATATTTTTCAACTTTCTCTATATACTTACTATATTTTTTACAAATTTCCTCAATTTCAATTTCTGCTATCACTAGTTTATTTAACCTTACTTTAAATCTATCTTTCTTAATCGCATTTCTATCCATTCCAATTAAAAAGATAAGTATGTTATATACATAAATTACACTTTCATAATTGTTCAAGCTTAATTTTTCCTTATGTTCTCTTGCTACTTCACTAGTAAAAAAATCATATTCCTCTTTTCCAAGAATCATAATTAAAAATTGTTCTATGTTGCCAAATTCCTTCATATAAATTCTCCCTTCATAATTAATTTCTCTTTATAAAACTTATAATATCATCTATGTAATCTTTATATATTCTACAAAACTCACTTACATCATCATCAAGAATAAATCTACTTACTTTGTCTTCTTTCCATTGTAAAGATTTTTCTATACTTTTTTCTTCAATTCCTTCAGCTTTTTGTGTTGCTATAAATAATAATGCTTGATGGTTAAAATGTATTGCTTCAAGTAAGTCTCTTATTTTTAACTCTTTTTTCCTTTCTTTTATATTTGTCAAAGTATCTAAAAACAATTTAAACCATTTTTCTTTTCCTAATATTTCACCTAAAAGTAATGTGCATTTTTTCATAGATTATCACCTCAATAATAGTATAAAATTTGTTGCATATCAGAATCAATTTGAGAAAAAATTTTAGTAAAAAAGTAGAGCTATTTTTTTATAGTTCTACTTAAATTTCTATGATATTTTAGCTTTAATGAAATTTGCTATTTTATTTATACAATTTTTGCACACTAACTTGTCTTTATATGTTGATAATTTGTTAGTTCCTCCACAAAAGCAACAAGTAGGATTATATTTTTGTATAATAACCTTATTTCCTTCTACAAATATTTCAACTGGATTTTTCTCTAAAATATCTAAATTATCTCTTATCTCTTTTGGGATAACTACTCTACCTAATTCATCTATCTTTCTTATTATTCCTGTACTTTTCATATTCATTAACTCTTTCATATTCATTTTTCGTTTTTCATTTCTACCAATGTATTTTGTATAAATCTGTAACAGCTACTTTTAAAGCATGAGCAATCCTTACTAAAATACTAATACCTGGCTCTTTTAAATTGTTCTCTACATCATTAATATGTGTATCAGAGATTCCTGTCATTCTGCTTAATCGTGCTAATGTTATATTTTTACTTATTCTTATTGGCTTTATTAAAATTTCTATTCTCATTATAAATCCTAACTTTCAAACTTATTATTTGCATTTTTAAATGTTAATAACATACTAAAGGTTGTGTATCAGTATCTGTTACTAAAACGAATAAAATGATATTATTTGGCTATAATTTTTAGTAAAAGGTGTAAGTATAAATGCAAATTAATGATGAAAATGTTAAATTAGTTTTAAGTCAAAATGTAAAAATGTCGAGGCTGGCTCTAGGTTATACCCAAGAAAATGTAGCAGAGTCTTCTGACATATCTGTAAACTTCTTAAAAGATATTGAAAATACTAGATCTGGAATAAGTATTACAACATTAGTTAATCTTTGTAAATCTCTTAAAAGTACACCTAACCAACTTTTAAAGGATTTCTTTAAAGATTCAGTAGATAAGTCAGATACCATACTACAAAGAATTAATTTATTAGACGAGTACCAAAAGAACGCAGTTTTGACTTTAATTGACTATTTTAATCAAAATAAAAACCAATAGAACTGACTAATCTATATAATTTAGATTAGTTTTTTCTTTTTCCTCCTTTCTTCTTTTTTTGCATTTATTACTACATTTATTATTATTCTTATGACTATATTTATTTGTTTTACATATTTTTACATCTTTTTTCATTCTAGCATAACAAAAATTTAATTACAATATATTTTTACAAAAAATGTTTTTATTATTTCTTGTTGATTTTATTATTCCCTGTAAAATATCACCTTATTTTGCTATTTTATAAAGGGTGAAATATTTTATGAGAAGAAAAAATAAATTTAATATAGAAGTTGGAAGTATATTACAAAATGCAAGAATTGCTAAAAACCTTACTCAAGAAGAAGTTGCCGAAAAAGTTGATTGTTCAAGCCGTTATATCGGTCAATTAGAAACTAATCGTACTTTAGGAAGTATTGATTTAATAATAGAATTATGCAATTTATATGGCATAACTCTTAATGACCTTTATGGTATTTATTTAAAAGCTATTAATTTATCAGCTTCAAAAGATAAATGCCCTAATATTGTTGGATATAATGAGTTATCTTCTGAATATCGTTCAATTATAGATAATAATATTAATTTTTTAAATACTTTACAAAATAAAAAGAAAAATTAAACAAAAGAATATCCTTTTTGCAGTTTAAGGATATTCTTTTATTCTTTCCTAAATAAATGTATATATTATTCTTCTTGCATCTTCTACATCATTTATTTTTAGACCAAATTTTAGCATACCTTCTATTGTTTTATTTTTTATTTCTTTGTTAAAAATAATATGTAGTTGCCTTTTTATATCTCCAATTATACTAAAACATTCAAAATCATTTAGACACGCAAAAATAATAGACCTGTTGTTATCTAAAGCCGTTAAAAAATAAAATATATGTTTACATTTATCCCAAACATTTTTGACATACTCTCTAATCTCTGGAATTTCATATATTTCTCTTTTGTCAAAATCAAATCCATCAAAAGTTAACATCATTTTGCCTTTTGCCAGTTTTCCAGCTTCATTTAGTATTTTTATATTTTTTTCAATTCTCGTATACTCTTTATTTAGTAATTCTCTTTTGCTTACAGAAAAAAATATCATATCTACATTTTTCACTTCATTTACATTCTTTATATTATCATCAAATATAAATTGATTCATTTTTACCTCCTTTTATTATAAAAGATGCAAGTATTTATACCTACATCTTTTCTTTTTATTCTTTATAAGCATAAGCTCTATCACTTAATTTCATAACTTTTGGATCTTTTTCTAAAATAATTTGCCTTATTGTCTTACTTTCATTGATATTATCAACTTCAAAATTCATTATTCTATTTATAAAGTTTAGAGCATCTTTTACCTTTTTTATATCATCTAAATAGATATATTCTAAAAGTTCCTTTTCTCCCATAATTACAATATCGTTATCTTCTAAATAATATCTACTCATTCTATTGATATTTAACTTTTCTCTTAATATTCTTTTTTCATCTTCATTTAGTTCTTCATATTCAAACATATTATTTTCCCTCCTATGCTACTTGTTTGTAAATATAATAATCATTAAAAAACTCTCTATCTCTTGTCTTTTTATAATTACTATACCCATATTTTATAATTTTGTTTGATCTTTCTATTTCTACATCTGCAATTAACCTTCCTATCATTCCATAATTATAAAACATTTTCATTTGTCCATTTAAAAATTCACTCCTTTTTCCTGTGTAATTCTTAATCATATTAAATTTACTTCTTGCTTTATCGTTTCTATGGTTACTAATTCTAATAGTTCCACAAGCACCATTATCTATTTTCAAATAAATGCTTCCAGTCTTTTTAGAAATATCCATATTAATTATAAAGCCTCTTTTTAGTAACATACTTTTTATTTTATTTGCTAAATTTCTCTCTTTTCTTTTTCTTAACATAGTTTTCCTCTCCTTTTTATGATTTATGAAGTAGCCTTAAAGGCCACTTCATTTTTTAAGCTACTTTATTTAACTTTTTGGGTTTGATTTCTTCCTTTGATTTATCAAATAAATCTAATTTTTTAACATATTCTATGGTTCTCTTTAATGCTTTTAAATCTTCGTCATCCATAGTATATCTTTTCTTTTTATTTTTCTTCATGGATCGGTTATAATAAATTAGACAAAAAAGATAAGGACATGTTAAAATAAAAA
>CAKNNA010000014.1 GCA_930989765.1 uncultured Clostridium sp.
TTATTTTAACATGTCCTTATCTTTTTTGTCTAATTTATTATAACCGATCCATTATATTCAAATGGATGTGCTAAAAATGCTTTTCCTCCTGCTTTATGAATAATATTAATTACTTCTTTATAAGGTGGTCTAAACTCGATATGATTCATAAAATAACTACTTTCTGGGTTTGCTAAATCTTGTATTTTCTCTATAACTTGAACTTCCATTAATCCTCCATTCTGTTAGAGATAACCCTGTTTGGATTATACACTATTTAAAAGTTAAAATCAATCTCACATTTTTCTAGTTTATATTCCTTGATAATGTCCTCTTTCGCCTGTTTGTATATTTTTTCATCTATTAGTTTGTCTTTGTATATCCTGTTTAAAAGTGTTATTTCAATACTTCCATTTAATAAATTAGCATCTATCTTTTCTTGTAATAATTTAGTGTTTATCTTTTGTTTTTCAATATTATCCATAAGCTGTACCTCATACATCTTCCGTATTTTCTAAAATATTTATAATATATTCTTTTATTTCTTTGTTTGGTATGTCATTAAAATATTTTGCTATTTCTTCTTGTGTAAAAATTATTTTCAAACTTTTTTCATTTTTATAACTTTCTAGTTTTTCCTTACTTAGAATATAGTTTTCACCTAATTTTTTACTTTTTCTAAAATCTTTCTTTATTTTTTTAGCTATGCTATATGTAATTTCGTAATTATAATTTTGTATTATTTCTGCTATCTTAAATTGATTTTTTTCATCTAAAAAACTTATATGTTCTGCTGGATTTATTCCTAACCTTTTATTATTTACAAATTCTTGTAATTCTGGTATTAAATAATTCAATCTCAAATATTTTTGAAATGTTCCATTGCTAATATTCTTATTTTTGCAAATTTCTTTTCTGTTTTGGTTATATTCTTCAAAATACTTTTTGTATTTTCTTGCTATTTCCATTGGTGTATTATGTGTTACGCTAGGTGTATTAAGCACATTTTCGCTTTTATCTTTATTTGCTATCTTACTTTCGTTTATGACTGGCTCATAATCTTCTCCTAGTATGTTTAAAACTTCTTCTTTGCTAATCCATTCCATATTAACACTTTTTAGAATTTCTCCCACTTCAAGTTTTTCTTCCATCATTTTTTTGACTTTCTTCATTTCTTCTTTCTTGTAATAGTTTATTAATAATTGATTTGTTTCTGCCATAGTTAAGACCTCCATTTAATTATTAAAAAAACAAAAAGCAAGAAAAAAAGCTAGATTTCCCTAGCTTAGTTTCTTGCTTTCAATTTTTCATATTAAGATAATATCATCATGTTTTTTATACATCAATGAATGTTTTTTGAAACAATTTTGAAATTTTATTTTAAACTTAAACAATATTCTTATACAACCTATAAAATACAATAAGTGTATCTCTAATACATTTATTGTATTTTATAATACTTGCAATGTATTTCATTTATGAATATTCTGTTTATTTTTTATTACATCTCAGTTATATCAAGCATCTTTTCACTTTTTATTTCTCTGTACTTCTTCTGTATTTTTTTATCTTTTACAGAGGACTAGAAAACTTGTTTTTCTATGTGTTTACGAGATACACTCTGTATCTCTTTCCTGCCTTTAGTATCTAGTGTAAGACAACTTCAACTCAAGCCATTGAATTAATAGTATTATAATTTTTTAATTGTTTTTCCATAAAAATATCATCTAAAATTAAAATTTTACTTTGAGTACATTTTGCTAAATATTCTATATCCTTTTCCAGTTGCTCATCAAATTTGGCTGGACATATAGCTCCAATTATTCCTATTCGCTGTTTGTCTTGTGATGCCACTAAAATCTGTTGTAACATCTCTCTTGCTTCTTTACAAGAACGTGTTAAATTGCAATTACTTTTGGCAATCCCAACAAACTACATCATCTTCATCATATTTATTTAATATTAACTTGCATAATCCTTCTAATCTAATTAGATTTAGTTTTGTTTTTGATTGCTTTATCAATTTCATATAACCCCTCCACATACTTGTCAATATTTCAAGTATAACATAAATCGACATTTTTCTCAATATCACAATTTGTGTCTTTCATACTAGAACAAAAGTTTTATTTTTTGTTAAAAACTATTGCTTTTTTACATATTTATGATATAATGTTGTTGCGAAAGGATGTTTGATATATGCAAGAATTATTAAATGTTTTAAATACAACCAAAAATACTTTAGATAAATATTATGACATACATAAAGATGAAGATTTCTCTAATAAACGAAATACACCTAAAGATTATCTTGAATGGGTTGATAAGAAAACAAAAATTATTATCAATTCCCCAGAATTTATAGAAAAATCAAAAGAATGCATTATTCGTGGTGATCTAGTTTGGGTTGAATTTGGATTTAATATAGGTGAAGAGTTTAGTGGTAGACATCCTGCTGTAGTTCTAAAAAACGGTGGAAAAACATTGCTAGTTTTACCTATTACAAGTAAACAACCAACTGAAAAACAATTGGCCAGTAAAACATATGTAGAACTTAGTAAAATATATAATTTTAAATCGATGAGAAGGTGGGTTAATATTTTTAATATTAATCCAATAAGTATTGAAAGAATAGATTTTTCAAAGAAAAAGGGAAATATTAAAGGAATCGATTTGGATAATATATCAAAAGCTTTTTTAGATTCCGATCTTTTTAAATATAGACCTGCAAAAAAATAATTTGTAAAATTCATAATTTTTTGCATAAAATTCTTGATTTTTACGTAAAAATATAGTATCATTTAATTAATAAGAAATCTATTTAATTAGATGACTGAGAAGGCTTACTTCGGTAAGCAGTTATGATTTAGAATGTAGCTTATATAGAAATATATAAGCTACAGTTTTTTAATTTTTTCTTTATTTACGATATTTATAACATATTTGATTTCTATATTACGAATATTAGCAGTTTCTCGTAATATAATTTTCTTTATTACGAATTTTTCGATTTTTTCGTAATATAATCTTATAAATAACTCACTATATCTTCAAAAGTATCATATCCACTTTCACTATTGATATGTCCTGCATTAGAAATAAAAACTTGTTCCGTTGCAATCTTATCTGCAAAATCTTTTTCAGTTTCATATCTTACATATGGATCGTTATCCGAATAGAAACAAATTATTTCATTTGCATACTTTTTCACATCTTCTAAGTTATCAAAATACATTGATTTATTAACTGCATCATATTCTTCATTTATTCCTAGATAATTATTAAATCCACATACAAAAATTAATTTTTTAACTTTTATTTTATTTTCAACTAAAAACTTTGATATAAATACTGGTGCAATGCTATGACCTATATGTGATACTAAAGCAATAGTCTTCCCATTATAACTTTTTAATAGATATTCACAAAAATTTCTTAGTCTTTTTTCAACTTCTTTTAAAGATTCTCCATTAGGAAATTTACTATCTATGTGTTCTTCATATTTTACCAAAGATGTATCTTCTCCATTTAAATCTCCATAATTACATTCTCTTATCCTTTTATCGTGTAATATCACTTTTGAATCTTTGAATGTATATTTAGCTGAATCTATTGCTCTTTTCAAATCCGAACTAATTACTAAATCTATTTCATTCAAGTTTATTTGTTCTCGCAATTTAATACTTTGTTCTATTCCTTTTTCACTCAAATTCCCATGTAACCACCCAGTAGATTTATGCTCTATATTATCTGTAGTTGTTCCATGCACAAAATAACTTAGGATTCTCTTTAACTTTTAAATTTTATTTTAATAAATTCATATGTTCATCAACATACAACCATATCATATGGAGTACCCAGCATAGATATATAATCTCTGCAATTCGCTCACAGCAACTATTAAATCAATTCTAAAAATTTACTTTATATGTTTCCACATTCCATATCTAAAACAACCTTAACATTAATTTCAGAATTTTGTACTTTTTCTAGTCCAAATCTACCTCTTTTATGAAACATAATTGTATCTTGAAAGCTAGTAAACTCTAAGATGACTGGCAATTCTTTAACTCTAGCAATGCACAGACCTCCACATGACTCGTAAACGGAAACATATCCACAGGTCTAATTTCCAAAACCTCATACATCTCCTCTAACTTTCCTAAATCTCTAACCAAAGTCGCTGGATTACAACTAATATAAACTATCCTCTTAGCCCTAACTTCAAGCAAATCCTCTATACTCTTAGCCTCTAATCCTCTCCTTGGAGGATCAACCATAACAATATCAGGAATTATTTTTCTTTTATATATTAAACTATCTAAAACCTCTTTTGTATCACCTGCAAAAAACTCTACATTTGTTACATTATTAATTTCAGCATTCACCCTTGCATTATTAACCGCTTCTTGTACAATTTCTACTCCATAAACTTTTTTAGCAAATTTAGACATGAACAAAGATATAGTTCCTATACCACAATACAAATCAAAAACAACATCATTTTTAGTAATATTTGCAGCTTCAACTCCAATCATATATAGCTTCTCAGCTTGCACCGGATTTACTTGGTAAAAAGATAGTGGTGAAATTCTAAATATAAATTCACCTAATTTGTCTTCAATAAAATCCTTACCAAAAATAACAATATTGCTTGTTCCTAAAATTACATTTGTATTTTTTGTATTAACATTTAAAACAACACTTTTTATTTCTGGAAATTTTTCTACCAATTCTTTTGTAAAACTATCTTCTTTTCCAATTTTATTTCCATTAATAACTAATATACACATATATTGATTAGTTTTCACTGAAGCTTTCACAACAATATGTCTTAAAAGTCCTTTATTTGTTTGTTCATTGTAAATACTCAAATTTAATTTTTTCCATATTTCAAATGCTTCTTTTGCTATATTTTGTGCTTTTTCGTTTTGAAGTAAACATTTTTCTACTGGTACAATTTCATGACTTCTGTTTGCAAAAACGCCTATTTGTGCTTTTCCATTTTTGTCTATTTGAACAGGATATTGGACTTTATTTCTGTAATAGTATGGGTTTTCCATCCCTAAAGTTTCCTTAACCTCTACTTTATTTTTTAATGTTTTATTAACTAAGCTTTGCACTGCATTTTGCTTCATTTTTAAAGTTTCTTTGTATTTTATATGTCTTAAATTACATCCTCCACATCTTTTATATGTTTTGCAATCCGCTTCTGTTCTAAATTCTGAAGGACTAATAATTTCTATTATTTTTCCAAACGCATGTGATGATAGTTTTTTGACTATTAATATTTTTACTTTTTCTCCTTTAATAGCATTTGGTATAAATATTGTAAAATTATTAATTTTTGCTATTCCTTCTCCTTGAAATCCATTATCAATTATATCTACTATATATTCTTTGTTTTTTTCTATTTCCATTTTTTCCTCTTTTTATTTTATTTTTTACTATGATACCACACTATTTGAGCTTAGTCTAGTTTTTGTAAAAATATTCTTCAAACTCTTTTTTATTTAGTGGCTTAGAATAAAAGTATCCTTGTACATAGTCACAATTCCATTTGCTTAAAATTTCAATTTGTTTTTCATTTTCTACACCTTCTGCAACTATTTTTAAACCTAGTTTTTTTATCATTGTTATAATATATTTTAAGATATTTGGCTTTTTTTCGTTTTCTTCAATTTTATCAATAAAACTTTTGTCTATTTTTACTATGTCAACATTCATATCTTCTAACATATTTAAAGATGAATATCCTGTGCCAAAATCATCTATTGATACAATAAAACCTTCTTTTTTTATACTTTTAATATATTCTAATATATTTTCTTTTTCTACTGCTGCACTTTCGGTTATTTCAATTTCAAGTATTTCTGGTCTTAAATTTAATTTTTTTAAAATCATTTTATATTCTTCTAAAAAGTTTTTGTATGAAAAATGTTCTTTTGACATATTTACAGAAATCTTTGGAATTTTTCCATATTTTTTTTGCCATTCTACTATAGTTTTACATACTTCTTCAAAAATATATATATCTAATTTTATAATAAATTGATTTTTCTCAAAAATTGGTATGAATTTATCTGGATATATAAATTTTCCATCTCTTTTCCATCTTACTAAAGCTTCTGCTCCTATAACTTCTTTATTTTTAATAAAAATTTTAGGTTGATAATATATCTCAAATTCTTTTTTTAGCAAAGCTTCTTGCATTATACTTTCAATATTGTGCTCTTCTGTTAAGTTTTTTTCTAGTATTTCATCAAATATATAATATTGCTTTTGATATTTACCTTTTCCGGTATTTTTTGCAATAATTGCTTTATCTAATGCCTCTTTTATATTTACATCCTCTTTTTTTATTTTGTAAATTCCAATTGTTAATAAGAGTACATATTGTCTACCTTTAATTTCTAGTTTAGATAATTTATTAATTAAATTTTTTGCGATATTTTCTATATTATCATTTGTTTCTAAAATAATTCCAAAAATATCGCCAGAAAATCTGCATACTATTTTTTGATTATTTATTGTTTTTTCTATAGTATTACTTAATTCTTTTAATATCAAATTTCCTATTTCATATCCATATTTTTTATTTATGGTCTTAAATTTGTCAATATCTAAAACTAATATATATTTATTGTCTTCAACGGACCTTTTTAATATTTCTTTTCCCTTTTCTATAAAATAATTGTAATTTCCAATATTTGTTACCGGATCTATATATGCAAGTTTGTATAATTTTCCTTTTTGCTTTCTATTTGTAACTATAATATATGTTGTAATAATAATCGCCATAAGAATAATTATTAAACATATTAAAAAAGTTACTCTTAAACTATTATTGATATCTTTTGCTATTACATTCCCTGGAGTAATTATTGCTAAACTCCAATTTTCAATTTGAAGTTTAGTATATGCTATATAATAATTTTTACCATTTATTGTAATCTTACTATAACCTTCTATTCTATTTTTTATGTTTGATTCAATTTCTTTAATTTTACTAAGTTCTTTATCATTGTTTATTAAATTTTGGTTTCTTACAACATCAAAAATATTTGTTACATTTGTATTATTTATATTTAATAATTCTAATAAACTATTTGAATTTGCAATTATATCTCCATCACTTGTTACTATACACTCAAAACCTTCTCCTCCATATACTTCTTGCAAAAATACTTCTCTTAATTGATCTGTTTCTAAAACTATTAAAATAACAATATCTTGGTTTTCAAATGCTATTTTTTTAGAATATATATTTATTTCCTCTCTATCAATTTTACTTTTTCTACTTCTTGAAATTTGCACTTCATCTGTTTGAAAAAAATATTCAATATCTTCAGACAAATCAAGCCTCTCTCCATCATTTGTAACTGTTTTTCCATCATTATACATAATTCCCATTCGAGAAAAAATATTTTTACCTTCATTTTTTTCATATATTTTAAAAATTTCATCTTCATTTAAAATATTACTAATTTCTATTTCATTTACTATAGTTTCTAAAATTCTTATATGCTCTTCTACTATTTTTTGTATTCTTATCCCATCTTGCTTTGTTAACTCTTTTAAATTTTTTAAAGTATTTTTGTCTAATCTATCATTAATATACCATAAATATATTATAGAAATTGTAGTTACTATTATCAAAACTATGCATATTATACTTATTTCTAATATTGTATGTTTTTTCATATTCTCCTCACATATTATTTTTGAACTTTAGGGACGTTCCTTAAAGTTCAAAAATGTTTTAACTCTTTATTTTTTATAATTTAACAAATTTTAGGTAAGTCTTTATTTTTATTGTTTCTTTTTTTATTAAATTTATGTAATTTTTTCTAGATTATTTAATATTTAATTGCACTTTTGATTTCTTGTTTGTTTTTAACTAAATAAAAAGTTGAAATATAAACTATTATGTTGTTTATATTTCAACTATTTATTTAATGTATTTTTTATGAACTTTAAGGAACGTCCCTAAAGTTCATTTTTAATTTATTTCATTGCTTCTTCTACTGCTACTGCTACTGCTACTGATGCTCCTACCATTGGGTTATTTCCCATTCCTATTAGTCCCATCATTTCAACATGGGCTGGTACTGATGAACTTCCTGCAAATTGTGCGTCTGAGTGCATTCTTCCCATTGTGTCTGTCATTCCATATGATGCTGGTCCTGCTGCCATGTTGTCTGGGTGAAGTGTTCTTCCTGTTCCTCCTCCTGATGCTACTGAGAAGTATTTTTTACCTGCTTCTATTCTTTCTTTTTTGTATGTTCCTGCTACTGGGTGTTGGAATCTTGTTGGGTTTGTTGAGTTTCCTGTGATTGATACATCCACATCTTCTAGCCACATTATTGCTACTCCTTCTCTTACATCATTTGCTCCATAGCATCTAACTTTTGCTCTTTCTCCATCAGAGTATGCAATTTCTTCTACTACTTTTACTTTTCCTGTGAAATAGTCAAAGTCTGTTTTTACATATGTAAATCCATTTATTCTTGATATTACTTGTGCTGCATCTTTTCCAAGTCCGTTTAATATTACTCTTAGAGGTTCTTTTCTTACTTTGTTTGCTGATTTTGCAATTCCTATTGCTCCTTCTGCTGCTGCAAAGCTTTCATGTCCTGCTAAGAATGCAAAACATTTTGTGTCTTCTGAAAGTAGCATTGATGCTAGGTTTCCGTGTCCTAGTCCTACTTTTCTATCATCTGCAACTGATCCTGGTATACAGAATGCTTGTAATCCTTCTCCTATTGCTTTTGCAGCGTCTGCAGCTTTTTTGCATCCTTTTTTGATTGCAATTGCTGCACCTAGAGTATATGCCCAAGCTGCATTTTCAAAACAGATTGGTTGTACTCCTTTTACTATTTCATATGGGTTGAATCCTTTTTCTTTGCATATTTCTAATGCATCTTCAAAATCTTTTATTCCGTATTTTTCCATTACTGGTTTTATTTGGTCTATTCTTCTTTCATAACTTTCAAATGTTACTGCCATTTATTATTCCTCCTTATTTTTGTATTTTTTATAAATGTATATTTTATATTATTTTCACCATAGAATATATATTTTTAAATTTTATTCTTTTCTAGGATCAATTTTTTTAACAGCTTCATCAAATCTTCCATATGTACCAGAAGCTTTTTCTATTGCTTCCATTGGGTCCATTCCTTTTTTGATGTTGTCCATCATTTTTCCCATGTGAACATATTTGTAACCTATTATTTGGTCATCTTTGTCTAAACCAAGTTCTACTATATATCCTTCTGTTAATTGTAAATATCTTGGTCCTTTTAGTGTACTTGAGTATATTGTTCCTACTTGTGATGTATGTCCTTTTCCTAAGTCTTCTAGTCCTGCTCCTACTGGAAGTCCTCCCTCTGAGAAAGCTGTTTGTGTTCTTCCATATACTATTTGTAAGAATAATTCTCTCATAGCAGTATTTATTGCATCACATACTAAGTCTGTATTTAATGCTTCTAATATTGTTTTTCCTGTTAGTATTTCACCTGCCATTGCTGCTGAATGTGTCATTCCTGAGCATCCTATTGTTTCAATTAATGCTTCTTGGATTATTCCATCCTTTACATTTAATGTTAATTTACAAGCTCCTTGTTGTGGTGCACACCATCCTATACCATGTGTTAGGCCTGATATATCTTTTATTTCTTTTGCTTTTACCCATTTTCCTTCTTCTGGAATTGGTGCTGGTCCATGGTCTACTCCTTTTGCTACTTTGCACATTTCTTCTAATTCTTTTGAATAAATCATATTTATTTGCTCCTTTCAATTTTGTTTTTTGGAATAAATCCATTTATTTTATTAGACTTTTGGTCTAAAATTAATATCTTTTTAATCATCATCATCTAAATATAGTAATATTTGATTCTTTCTTTTATTTTCATTTTGTTTATTTTGGATTTTTTCATCTTGCTTCTTGTTATTTTCTTGCTTTTCTTCTCCGCAATTCTAAATTTTTTTGTTCTTCTCCGTATTTCTTGCACTTGACCTGTTGTGTCATAGTCTATTATGTTTTTTATGTCTTTTATGTATATACCTGCTTCATAGTTTTCTTCTCTTACATAGGTTTTGGCTCCTGTTAAATATTTTTTTAGAATTTCTTTTTCTTCTTTACTAACTTGCTCTATTCCTATTCCTAAATATTTGTATCTCCAGATTATATGTCTTTCAAAACTTGAATATTCTGAATTTAATAAGTCATCATATTTATATTCTATTTTGAATTTTACATTTTCTATTGATAGTGTTATATTGCTCCAAGTTTCGCCTAACTCTATTTTTTTGAATTCTTCCCTTAGTGCTACTATTTCTTTATATAATATTTCTACTAGCTCTAAGTATTCTTTTTCATTTAAATTGAATTTTGCAGGTATTTGATATACATTTACTGGATTCTTTTTTAATATTCCTTTTGGGATGTAATAAAAAAACATTTCACCTTTTTCTTTGCCTTCTTCTGTATCAATTACAGATGCATATAGATATAATTTTTCCCATTTTTCTGGAATCATATAAAATATTTTTCTTTGTATATCTTCATAAATTTCCTTTGTTTTTTGTGTTTGCTTTAACATTTTTACTCCTTTATTTTTATAATTTTAAATTTAGCAAGAAGTAAATTTTTATTCTATAGTTTTTAATAAACTTTCTCCTGTCATTTCTTTAGGTTTTTCTATATTCATTAATTCAAGTAATGTTGGAGCTAAATCTGCTAATTTTCCATTATCTTTTAGTCCTAGTTTGTCATTTTTTGTTATTAGTATTATTGGTACAGGATTTGTAGTGTGTGCTGTATGTGGCTCTCCTGTTTTGTAGTCTATCATTTGCTCTGCATTTCCATGGTCTGCTGTGATGATTAGGTTTCCTTCTTTTTCTTCTATTATTTTTACAACTCTTCCAACACATTCATCAACTGCTTCTACTGCTTTTATTGCAGCTTCTAAATTGCCTGTGTGTCCAACCATATCTGTATTTGCATAATTTAGTATTATTACATCATACTTATCTTGCTCTAGTGCTTCTATAACTTTGTCTGTTACTTCATAAGCACTCATTTCTGGTTTTAAATCATATGTTTCTACTTTTGGTGATGGTACTAAAATTCTGTCTTCTCCTTTATATTGCTTTTCTTCTCCTCCATTAAAGAAAAATGTTACATGTGCATATTTTTCTGTTTCTGCTATTCTTAGTTGTGTTAAACCATGATTACTTACTACTTCACCAAATGTATTTTTTAGAAGTTCTTTTTTAAATGCTATATGAACATTTGGCATTGTTTCATCATAATTTGTAAAACATACAAAATGTACATTTAATTTTTTTGTTTCGAATTCTTTAAAGTCTTTATCTACAATTGCTCTTGTTATTTCTCTTGCACGGTCAGGTCTAAAGTTAAAGAATATTACTGAATCTCCATCTTCTATTTTAGCTATTGGCTCATCATTATTGCAAATTACTGTTGGCTCAACAAATTCATCAAATACTTCTTTTTGGTATGAATCTTCTATTGCTTTTATTGCAGAATTTGCTTTTATTCCTTCTCCTTGAACTATTGCATTATAACATTGTTGTACTCTTTGCCATCTTTTATCTCTATCCATACTGTAAAATCTTCCTGAAATAGTTGCAATTTTTCCAATACCTTTTTCTTTCATTTTTTCTTGTAATTTTAATATATAACTTTCTCCTGATGCTGGTGGAGTATCTCTTCCATCTAAGAAGCAGTGTACATATACATCTTCAAAATCTCTTCTTTTAGCAAGTTCTAGTAATCCATATAAGTGTCTTATATGACTGTGTACTCCTCCATCTGATACTAGTCCTAGAATATGTAATTTTGATTTATTTTTCTTACAACTTTCTATTGCTTCAACTAATTCTGGATTTGAAAAAAAGTCTCCATCTTCAATTGATTTTGTAATTCTTGTTAGTTCTTGATATACAACTCTACCTGCTCCTATATTTGTGTGACCTACTTCTGAATTTCCCATTTGACCTTCTGGCAAACCTACAGCAAGTCCACTTGTATATATTTCTGTATTTGGATATTTTTTCATTAATTTATCTATATTTGGAGTATTTCCAAGTTTAATTGCATTTCCATCTTTATTGGAATTATCTCCAAAACCGTCTAATATCATTAGCATTGTTACTTTATTTTTCATATTTTACCATCCTTCTTTTTTATATTTACATCTGCTTTGTTCTTATATGCAAATACTAGATTTTATTTATCAAAGTTTACAATTTTAGAAAACTCTTCTGGGTCTAAACTTGCACCTCCAACTAAGCCTCCATCTATATCTGACATATTAAATAATTCTTTTGCATTGTTTGATTTTACACTACCACCATATAGTATTATAACTTCTTTAGCTATATTTTGTCCATAAACTTCTGCAATTTTTTTGCGTATTTCTTTTATAGAATCATTTGCATCTTGGCTTGTTGCTGTTTTTCCAGTTCCAATTGCCCAGATAGGCTCATATGCAATTATTGTATTTTTAACATCTTCTGCTTCTAGCCCTTTTAATGCAAGTTCTGTTTGTTTAGTTATTTTTTCTTTTGTTTTTCCTTGTTCTCTTTCTTCTAATGTCTCTCCAACACATACTATTGGTTTTAGTCCATTTCTAAAAGCTGCTTTTATTTTTTTATTTACACTTTCATCTGTTTCATCAAAATACTCTCTTCTTTCAGAATGTCCTATTATTACATATTCTACATTAATTGATTTTAGCATTTTTGCTGAAACTTCACCTGTATATGCTCCTTTTTCTTCAAAATGCATATTTTGTGCTCCTATTTTTATGTTTGTATTTTGCACAGTTAGTAATGCATAAAATAAATCTACATATGGTACGCATAATATAACTTCATTTTCTGTATTTTCTACTAGTTTTGATAATTTTTCAATATATTCAATTGTTTCATTAGGAAGCATATTCATCTTCCAATTTCCTGCTATAACTTTTTTTCTCATAAAGATTCTCCTTTCTTCTTACGAGATTTTATTTATTTATGCCTCTATATTCTTAATGATACTATTTTATATCAAATATTATTACTTTTCAAGTCTTTTTTTATAGATTCTACTAAAACTAGATATTGTTAGTTACAATTCACAACCAATTTAAAATTGTAGGGAAGCCTTAAGTTAATTCAATATATATAATGTTAAAAATGTGAGTGTGCGACTGGAATAGCATTAAAATTTCTTAGGTAAATACTAAAATAAAAAGCATAACTTTTAGCAAATTATAAAAGTTTGCCAAAAATTACGCCTTTTTATTTTAATTCTTTTCTACTATTTTGTACTGTTTTTATTGTATCTTCTAATGATATCTGCATTGCATTTAATGTTTGTCCAATATTTTTTTCTAAAGTTTGAAGTGTTTCTGTTAAAACTTCTTCTGCTGATGCTAACAAGTTATCTGCATATTCTTTAGTTCCATTTGAAATTTCTCTTGACATTTCATTTGCAGCTTCAATTATTTCTGTTTTTTGGTCATATGCTTTTCTTGTTATTTCATGTTCATCTACCATTGCTATTATTCTATTTTCTGCTTCTTTAACTATTCCATCTGCTTCTTTTTGAGCTTCTACTAATATTCTTTGTCTTTCCTCTTTTACCCATTTTGCTTGTTTTAATTCGTCTGGTAGTTTAAGACGCATTTCTTTAATTAAGTCTAACATTTCTTCTTTTTCAACTAAACTTTTATTAGAAAATGGCAGTTTTTTACTATTTTCTAATAGGTCTTCTAATGTATCTAATAATGTAAAAATTTCCATGGTTTTACCCCTTTCCACTGTTTGCAACTAGACTAATTTTATAAATATTAGTGTTGCTCTTCCATACTTTCTTGTATCTATTATTTCTATCCCTTTTATTTTTTCATTTTCTAAAATTTCTTTTTCTATTTCTTCTCTTCTGTCTGTTTCTATAATAATTAAACTATTTTTTGTTATTAATTCTTTTGTAATTAATATTTCTAATGCTTTTACTGCATAATTAGATTGGTATGGCGGGTCAATATATATTAAATCTATTTTTTCACTTATTTTTGTTTGCAATACTTCTTTAAAGTCGTTTTGATATAATATAATATTTTTTTCCAGATGTGTTTTTTCAATATTTTTTTTAATTATATTTATTGCATTTTTATTTATTTCACATAAATAAACTTTTTTTGCTCCTCTGCTTGCTGCTTCAAGTCCTATTGCCCCACTTCCTGCAAATAAATCCAAGAATATACTTTCTCTAATTTGGTTTTGTAAAATATTAAATATTGCTTCTTTTACTCTGTCTTGGGTTGGTCTTGTTATTGTTCCTTCTAGTGAGTATAATTTTGTACCTTTTGCTGTTCCACTTATAATTCTCATTTTTGTAGCTTTTCTCCTATGATAATATTTTATCTATTTTTTTTATATTGTCAATAGTATTAATAAAATTGTAACATACATTTAACAGTTCTGTAATATATTTCCTGTTTGTGACATTTTTTTATCTAAAAACTATTTTTCTAAAAAGAAAAAACAGCTAAATATATTTTAACTGTTTTCTTGTGTGGGCTTTTTAATTTTTAATTTACTTATTCATTATTTTTATTTACTTCTTTTAGTAATTCTAATTGTGATATTAATAGTGATTCCATTTTTGCTTTATATATATCAAATTGTTTTTTTACATCTTCTATTTCTTTTTGTTTTAGCACTATTTCATTGTTTAAGTCATCAACTTGTTTTTGTGCTGATGCTTTTGCTTCTTCTACTATTTGGTCAGCTTTTTGTTTTGCTACATTTTTTACTTCTTCAGCTGTTGATTGAGCCATTACTAGTGTGTTTTGTAAAGTTGATTCAATTGATTTATATTGGATTAGACTATTATTTAATTCTTCTACTTTATTTCTTAATTCTGTGACTTCTTTATAATTTTTTTCATAATCTACTGTTAGCTCATCTAAAAAGTCATCAACTTCTTCTACATTGTAACCGCCTATTTTTTGTTTTGAAAACCTTTTATTTTCTATATCTAATGGTGTAATCATTTCTTCCTCCTTAACTTATAATCTAAATTAATTTAGATTGTTGTTCTTAAGCCATGAAACTGATAATTTGCTTTTCATTTCTTCTCTTGCCATTTCATTTGTAATTTCATAGTTTGAAGGTGCAACTAAAAATATAGAGTTTGATACTTTTTGTATATATCCATTTAATGCATAAACTCCACCACTAATAAAATCTACTATTCTTCTTGCTACATCTTTATTTACATATTCTAAGTTTACTATGATTGATTTTTTTTCTTTTAAGAATGAGCATATTTCATCTGATTGTTCAAATGTTGTTGGTTGTGATATTACCATTTTTATTGCTTGACCTTGCATTTGTGTTTGTGGCATATTAACAATTTTGTTATTATTGCTATTATTTTTTCTTCCGAAAAATTTTCTATCTTCTTCTACTTCTTCCTCTTCATTATCATAATCATATACATTATCTTCTTCATAATCTTCTTGTTCTGCTGAGTCCATTCCAAATAAATCCCACACTTTATTCATTATAGCTCCTGACATAAAAAAACCTCCTAAAATCTTTATTTATAACAATGTTGCTATAAGTATCTACTTTTTTTGGCTATTTGTCAATAGTTTTTATGAATGTAATATTATTTTAATATTATTGTAATATTTTTGTAATATTATTATATAAAAATTGCCATTTTCCTCCGTCCCCTTTGGCAATTTAGCAACTTTTATTTTTTTATTCTACTTTACTCAGATCCGGATTTAATAATATCTCATCATATACTGATAATTTTCTCATTGATGTAATCTCAGAATCTGAAAATCCTAAATCTCTTAGCTCATCATTATCAAAACTTGAAACTATAGCATATTTTTCATTTTGATTTTCAATTTTTACTAATATTTTATTTAGATATCCTGCTCTATTTCTTACTACATAATTTAAACCATCTTGATTTACAATTGCTTGATTTGGTATTTTTAAACCAGAATAGCTCCACCATATTATGGTAAAAGACATTTTTCTGTAATTAGTAAGCTCTGCTATTTGTTCATCTATTTTTAGTGCAAGCATAAGTTCTTCTTCATTTTCTTGTGATATATATGTTATTTCTGCATCAATTTCTGAATTATTAGAAAGTCTTAATTTCACCTTATCTCCAATTTTTGCGTTTTTTGCCTCTTTAGAACTTGAAATCGTCATTATATAACATTCAAAATTATTTATTATTTTACCACATTCATCACTTGTCGCTATAATATTTCCAGTTTTTAAATTAAGTCCTTCTAAATATTCTTTTGTGAGACTTGAAAAATTGTCTGGTGTTAAAATTTCTTCTAATCCATCTACTTTATATGATACTATTCCACTTTCTGGTGCTTGTATATATTCTGTTCCTGAGTTTAGTTCATTTTCTAGGCTACTTCTTTGGTTTATTAATTCTTTTAGGTATGAGCCTGATGGGCTTTCTTCACCTATTATATTTGCTTTTTTTGTTATTAGTTCATTTATTTCTTTTTTTAATTCATTTAATATATTTATATCTGTATTTTGGTTTAATCTAGCTACTTTTTCATCGATTTGATTTTCTATAAGTTTTACATCTGAATTAAAATTAAATAAATTCGTCTGATTTGACATAACTTCTTGTATCTTTTCATCTAACTCCGAAATTTTGTTTATTAAATCATTTTCATTTCTACTATAATATCTGAATATTGATTCTCCTTTTGCCGTTTTTTCTCCTTCTGTTTTTATTTGCTTAATTCCATTTTTATAGTTTTCTCCTTTTACTACTTGTTCATCCCTTATTATATAGCCTATAGCTGTTTCTTCTTGAGATACTTTTCCATTTTCTACAGTAAATATATTTGTAGGCTCTTTAACAAGTAAATATATAGTATATATTAAATAGATACATATTAATATTATGACTAATATAATTATTAGCTTTTTTATCTTTTTTTTGTTCAATTTATTCCCTCCAAAATAATATTTATATTATTTTGCACTTCTTTTTTTCCTTCAAGCCATACTGTTTGTTTGTTTTTTCTAAACCATGTCATTTGTCTTTTTGCATATCTTCTTGTTTCCATTTTTATTTTTTCTATCATTTCTTCTTTTGTGCATTTTTTGTTTAGATATTCTACTACTTCTTTATATCCTAATCCTTGCATTGCTGTTGGAAATTCTTTATATTGTGATAGGATTTTTTTTACTTCTTCTATTAATCCAAGATTTATCATTTTGTCTACTCTTTTATTTATTCTATCATAAAGTATATCTCTTTCCCATTTTATTGCAAATACTTTATAATCAAATTCTACTTCTTTTTTTCTTGACTCAATTTCTTTCTCTGTTTTATTTTTTCCTGTTGCTTTATATATTTCAAGTACTCTCATAATTCTTTTTTTATCATTTGGACTTATTTTTTCCATGGCTTTTTTGTCTATTTCTTGTGCTTTTTTATATAAGCTTTCTAATCCATTTTTTTGTATTTCTTGTTCTAGAAAGTTCCTATATTCTATATCAAATTCGATTTCAGGATATTCTATTTCATATATTAAACTATCAATATATAAACCTGTTCCACCTACTACTATTGGCATTTTTTTATTTTTTAATATTTCGAAAATTGCTTGTTTTGCTTGTTTTTTATAATCTGCTACACTATATCTTTTGTTTGGCTCTAAGAAGTCTATTAAATAGTGTTTTATTCCTTGCATTTCTTCTATTGTAGGTTTTGCTGTACCTATATTCATATCTTTATATATTTGCATTGAATCTGCAGATATTATTTCACCATTTATTTTTTTTGCAAGTTCTATTGATAATTCTGTTTTGCCAGAGGCTGTAGGTCCACATATTACAATTACTTTTGGTTTTTCCATCTTTATTCCTTTATAAATTATACCTTTCTTTATTTATTCAAACTATCTATTACACTTAATATTCCATCTTGTATAGAATTCATATAATTTCCTTCAAAAACAAAAATTACTATTAGGATTAATATAAATATAATGATTCTATTTCGCAATTCTTCTTTTGTAATTTCTCTTTCTTTTATTTTATCTATAATTTTTGCAATATATGGCATTATAATACATGCATTTACTCCTGCAAAGATTATTACTAATATATTTTGCATTACTTTTTCTATTTTTTCATTTGGATAAATTATCTCTCCTTTTGAAATTAGAAATATTATTAGAGTTAGGATATATGTAATTATAAGACCTGATATTATATATATTATTTTCTTGCTTTTTTCCATATATCCTAGGTTTTTTACGGTCCATATTATTAAAACTATATATATTAAAATTATTGTTATTATTACTAATGTCATATGTATCTTCCTTACTTTCTTGCAAATTTTCTTTCTATTTCATATTTTGTCATTTTTATTGCTGTTGGTCTTCCATGTGGGCAAGTAAATGGGTTTGGTAATTCTAGTAATTTATCCATTAAACTTGCTACTTCTTCTTTTGTTAATGCCATGTGTGCTTTTACTGCTGATTTACAAGCAACTGTTGCAATAAATTTTTCTTCTTTTTCTTGTTTTGCTGTTCTTGCTACTGTGTTTATTTCATCTAATGTTTCTAAAAATAGTTCTTTTGTATTTAAATCTATACATACTGGTGGTACACCTACTAATTTGATTGTGTTTTCTCCAAATTCTTCTATATCAAAACCTGCTTTTTTAAACATTTCCATATTTTCTTTTGCAATGTCCATTTCTTTATGTGTTAATGTTATTATGTCTGGAAGTAATAACATTTGTGAATTTTTAGAATTTTCACTATAATAATTTTTCTTTACTTTTTCATACATTATTCTTTCATGTGCTGCATGTTGGTCTATTATATAAATTTCATCTTTCATTTCTATTATTATATATGTATTAAATGCTATTCCTACAAATTTATATGCTGGTTTTTTGTATTCTTCTATATTTTCAAATAATGTTGTATTTTCTGACTTTGCATATTCTAAATTTATACTATCTTCTAATTTTTGTTTTTCGTTTTCTTTTTTTATTTCATTTGGTTTAAATAACTTTCTATACATTTCATCGAAATCTACTGGCTCAGTATATGAGTTATTTTCCAATTCTTTTATTTTTTCTTTTATTGTACCAAAATCTTTTTTATCTTCTTCAGATATATTTTCTTCTATACTGTCTAGTAGTTTCATGCTTTCTTTTGCTATTTGCTTATTTATATTTTGCTCTTGGTTTATTGATTCTTTATCCTCTACAATTTTTTCTATTGCTTCTTGGTTTTCTTCTGTTATATTATTATTATTATCTTGCATATTATCATTATTTGTAGCTATATTATTTTGCAAGTTATTTTCTTCAATACCATTTGGAATATTATTTTCTTGATTTTCTTTTTCTATATTACTTTTTATTTCATTTTGTGGCATATTGCTTTCTAGATTATTTTCTTTTTCGCTTTTTTCATTATTTCCTATGTTATTTATTTTTATATAACTTTCATTTAATTTTAATTTTGGATTCTTTTCTACTTCTTCTTTTATGTCTTGCTGAATCTTTTTTAGCTTTTCTAAGATGTCTCCGGGTATTTATTTGTCCTCCTTTTATGGTATTTACAAAATTTGTTGTTTCTTGATTTACTGTCTTTTCTTTATTTTGTCTTTCTTTATATACATCTTCTACTAGATTTCCTACATTTGTTTTTATTTTACTTTCTTGGTTTATATAGTCTTCTATTTTTTCTGCTTTAGGTTTTTTTAAATTAAAAAGTCCTTCATTTTGATTTTGTGTGTTTATTTCTTTTGACTCTTCATTTTTTTGTGTATCTGATATTAAATCTCCTTTTAATAATGTATCTTTTATTGCATGATATATTGCTTGAAATACTTTGCTTTCTTCTTGAAATCTAACTTCTAATTTTGCAGGATGAACATTTACATCGACTTTTGATGGACTCATTTCTATATTTAAAACAACAAATGCAAATTTTCCAATTGGTATCATTCCCTTATAGCCTTGCTCTGTTGCAGCAGATAGTAATTTATCTTTTATGTATCTCTTATTTACAAAAAAAAGCTGGTTTGACCTATTTGACCTTGCAATTTCTGGCTTTCCAATGACTCCTTCTACTTTTATATCCTCATACACATATGATACATTCATTATCCCTTCTGATACATTTTTACCATATATACTATATATTACAGTTTTTATGTCCCCAGATCCATTTGTTTGTATTACTGTTTTTCCAGTATTTATTAATTTTATTGCTATTTCTGGGTGTACTAATGCTATTCTTGTTATAACATCTTCTATGTATCCAGATTCTGTATAATCTTTTTTTAGAAATTTATATCTTACTGGTGTATTAAAAAATAGATTTCTAACTGTTATACTTGTTCCTTTTGGACACCCAATTTCTTCTTTTTCTAGTACTTCACCTGCTTCCACAACTACTTTATATCCTATATTTTGACTTTCTGTTTTTGATATCATCTCTACATTTGCTATTGCTGCTATACTTGCTAATGCCTCTCCTCTAAACCCCATTGTTGTTATATCATCTAAATCATCTGCTTTTCTTATTTTGCTTGTTGCATGTCTTTCAAAAGCTATTTCTAGGTCATCTTGTGCTATTCCTTTACCATTATCTGTTACTCTTATAAATGAAATTCCTCCATTTTTTATTTCTACTGTTATATTATTTGCTCCAGCATCTATTGAATTTTCAACCATCTCTTTGATTACTGATGCTGGTCTTTCTATTACTTCTCCTGCTGCAATTTTATTTATTGTTAAATCATCTAATAATACAATATTCCCCACTTAAACTTCCTCCATTTTTGCTTTAATCTTAAGCTCATTTTATAAATTTTTGTCTTTTTTAGTTTTTGCGATTTCATTATATCATTTTTTATTTTGATTTGTCTAGTAGCATTTGTCTGTTTTTGACATATAATGAAATTAAAAGGAGGTATTTTTAATGTTTAGAAGAAAATGTTTTTGCATGAATAATAACTATTCTAATAATTCTTGCAATTTACAAAATGATATTTTAGAAAATAAATGTGACCATGTAGTTTCTAGTAGTGATTATGTCGATAGCTGTGATTGTGGATTTGATGAAGAAATGAATGTTTTTCCTGATAACCCAAGCTTAGCTCAAAGCTATGTTCCTATTCAAACTATGGATAAAACTTTTAAACCTTGCATTGGTTTAAAAATGGGAACTATTTTTCCTGAATTAGTAAGTCCTTATTATCCTGGTCAATCTATGGATGAAATTGCTTATATAGAAAGCCGTAATACAATAGGAAAGGGGTGCAACAAATGTCAATAAATGAAAATAGAAATTGCACTTGCAATATGAATGTTAATAATTACTCTTCCAATAATATGATGAGTAACAATTCTAATGATAATATGATTTTATCATCTTCTAGTAATAATAGCGTTATTTACATGAATAATTCAAATGATTGCTCTGAGCCTGAAAGGACTGTTGATTGCGATTTAAGAAGAGAAATGATAGAAAATATCCGCTGTTTAGATTTTGCAATTAATGAACTTGCTTTATATTTGGATACACATCCAGATGATGAAAAGGCACTTTGCTTGCATAGAAAATATTGCAAAGAGGCAAAAGAGTTAAAAGATAAATATCAAAAGGTTTTTGGACCTATTACTATTAATTTCCCTTGTAATAAATGGAGATGGATTGAAGAGCCTTGGCCTTGGGAAAGGGGGAACTTTTAATGTGGATTTATAATAAGACTTTACAGTATCCAATTAATATTAAATGTACAGATGTTAGACTTGCTAAAAATATTATTTCTCAATATGGTGGTCCTGATGGTGAACTTGCCGCTTCTTTGAGGTATTTATCTCAAAGGTTTGGTATGCCTGACCAAAATGCTAAGGCTGTTTTGAATGATATTGGAACTGAAGAATATGCTCCATTTTGTTATCAATAGTTGATATTTGATAACAATAAACGGTTTAATTGATAACATTTTGGAGCCTATTCGTACGAACCAAAACCTTATCAAAAAAAATTTTTGGAACTATTTTTAGAAAATCTAAAGGCTAGTTCCTTGCCTAATGTATTATAGGATACTCGTTTATAGATTTTACCATATCTAAAGGCTCGTATCTAACCTAAGTTTATTTTTATTCTATATATTTATATACTCGCATATAGATTGCGGTTAACATCTTCTCACCTGTGCATTTATATTCCACAAACAGGGTTGTGGTTGGTAAATTTATATAAAAAATAAACTTCTAATTAATTATTACTCTTTTATCTCAAAAGTGATTTTTCCTCTTGTTTTTCAAACTTGTCCTTTTTTATATTATATGATATTTATCCTATGTTTGGATAAATATCTAATTCAAAATCTGTTGGATCTGAATCTTTTTTTATAGCTTTTTTTGTTTTTAGGTATTCTATTCGTTTAACCACAGTTTTGAGTAAAAGGTTTTTCTCCTCTGCTGTTTGTAAGTTAGAATATAAATCAAGTACATTTTCTATTTTAGGTATAATTGTTTTTTTGCCTTCTTCCTTTTTTATTTCCAATTCAATTTGTTTTTCAAATTCCTCTATATTGCTTTTAATATTTGTTATTGTAGCTGTTATAAGACTACATCTTTCTGAAAACATCTCCCTACTATAAGTTCCTTCTTCAAAAAAATCATATACATTTGCTAATTTCTTGTTTTGTATTTCTAATTCTTTATTTAAGTTCTTAATATTATCTTCTAATATTGTCTTTTTTTTGCTCTTTATTTCATCTACATACTCTCCATAGTCAATGTGATAATTTTTTAACCATTCTTTAAGAGATGAAATTATCTTTTCCTCAACAATGCAAAGTTTTGAACTTACATTATCACAATGTTTATTTGGACACATTAAAGTATCTGGGATTCCTGTGGCTTTATATGGTCTTCTTTGCATCTTTTTTCCACATTTGCTACAATATACAATTCCTACTAAAGGATTTTGAACTATGTTATTATGTACTACAGCAGGAGTATGCTTACTTCGCTTCTCTTGGACTACCTGCCAAGTCTGTAAATCTATAATGGGTTCATGCAAACCATCACACAAAATATATTCTGTATTTCTTGGTCGAGTATTTGTTATCTTTCCATTTTTGTATTCTTTAACAACTTTCCTAGAATTCCATCTTAATTTTCCAATATAAACAGGATTATTTAACATGTCTTTGATAGCTGAAATTGTCCACTCGTTTGCTTTTCGTGGTTTGTATCCTCCAGAGTTTAATTGATTAGCGACTTCATTTATTGAAATATCATTATAAGCATACATATTAAATATTTTTTCAACAATTTGTGCTTCATCATCATTCTTTTTTAGTGTAAATCCTTTATCCTTTTCTATTTTTACCCTGTCATAGCCATAAGGAGGAATACTCCCTACATATTTTCCCTCTTTAACAGATGCAATTCGACCTCTTTGTAATCTTCTATTAATTACTTTATACTCCCTTCTTGACATAAATAATCCAAATTCAAAATATTCTTCATCAAATTCGTTATTTGGGTCATATATCTTGATTGGAGTAATGATTTTAGTATTAGAGAACTTAAAACTTTTTGCTACCCTACCTTGATCCATCGTATCGCCACGGGCAAGTCTTTCAACTTCTACAACCAGAACTCCTTTCCATCTTCCAGATTCAACATCCCTTAATAATTCTTGGACAACTGGTCTTGATTCAATACTTTCTCCACTTACAATTTCACGATAAATTTTACCAATAGAAAAGCCATATCTTCTGGCTAACTCTAACAACATCTTTTCATGTCTTGCTAAAGTTTCACCTTCTCCTTTTGCTTCGGCTTCTAAATCTGCTCTTGATTTTCTTAAATATAAGGCATATTCTCCATTAATTAAGTCTATGATTGCATCGTTAGAATACCCTAAATGTATATTGCTCAAGAGTCCTCCTTTCTCCGAATATTGCTTTTCTATCAACATGATTTATTTTAACATGTTGTAGCAATATTTTCAATTATTCATTATTATTTTTTAAGAAATTTATTATTAAACTTATTAGAATTTCTTTAGCTTTATTTTTCTCATCTGTATTTATATAATCATCGTGAATCCTTATATTTGTATTTTCATTTTTGTATTCTTTTACAACACTCATATAAATACCCTCTTTACTATTTTTATTAAATACTATGCAGATATTCTTAGTAAAATTCTTCAATCTCTTCGTCATCTTCTAGTTGTTGTTTGTTTCTAATCCCATAATTTTCATGAATTTTAAGTTCTCTATTGCTATTTTGGTATCTTGTATATTCGGGATAACGAATCTTTATAGCTTCCCAAAAATATGGTGCATAAGAACAGCAAAATATTTCACTTGGTGCGTAGGCACTAGAAATATGTTCCTTTTCCAAATCTTCCTCACTATCATACATAATACTATGATTCCAAAGATTAAGTGCCATCCTTGTTACTTTGGAAGATGTACTTGTTTGCCATGCAGTATCCACTGAATCAAGGTTTATAACTCTTTCTTTTTCATTAAATATTTCGTTGAAATGGTCTCTTGTTGTTTCGCAAATTCCGTAATGTATATACTAATGCTTTATAGTAAACATCTTCTGTATTTGTATTTCCATACTTCTTCAATTTATTTTCATAAAAATCTTTATGTTCTTTATCCATAAAAATCAATTAAATCACCTCACCTTATGTGGTTATTTTTAATTTTTTGTTTTGCAATTATTTTTTAAAAATTTCATTTGTTCTTGATTTTCTAATTCTTTTTCCTCATCTGTTTTGTTCATATTTCCACCTACAATTACCAAATACATACAACATGCTATTATTATAGAAAGTATTACTATAATTTTTAATACAACTCCCACTATAATCACTCCTGAATATTTTTTTCTTTTAATTTTTTATTTTCATTTTCTAATAATCTATTTGCATAATTTACTGCAAACTCTTTACTATGTAACTTTTCTAATGGTTCTAAAAACATTTTAAAAGTATTCAAGTTAATATTGTCTTTGTTTGCTGAATTTAATAAATTGTGCAATCCAATTAATGCAAATGCTTCTACTTGTTTATAATTGTATAAACTTCCCACTTTACACCTCCACTTTTATAAATTTCGGAACATCATAACTTCTTCCCAATTCTTTTCTAAATTCATAACCGTTTCTTTTTTTATTATAAGTAAATGCACTTTTATTCCAATTCCTATATGCCATATTAGACAATCTCTTCTTTTTTGAAAGTTCTGCTGTTGCTTGATTGTGCATATTCCTTAAATCAATGTTGTCTTTATCTTTTTTTCTTTTTATTACTTCTCTTTTGTATTTCATATACTTTTTTGTCTTTTCGTTATGATTTTTTTTATTTTTAGTCTTTCTATTTACTTTCTCTTTTTTATATCTTTTGTCTTTCTGTAATACCTGTGTAACTGCACTCTTTGAAATATTAAGTTCTTTTGCTATTTCTACAGGTTTTAATTTTTCTATAAAATATTTATTTATTATTGTTTCTTTATTATTTTTCATTAGTATCTCTCCTTCATTTACTTAACTTTTTGCTAACACTTTTTTAAGTCGATGAAACTAATGAGCTGTTTTTTCTCATTTTTTCTTTGTGCTTTTGAGCTTTTATTATTCGCTTTTTAAAGTTATTAATTCTTTTTCTTTGTATCATTTGTATTTTTTTCTTCCTTAAATTCTTGACTAATTTTTGATACATTTTTTCAACTCCTTTCACTAATTAAGGTCTTGAGTTTTTATCTAAAATCGGACAAATTATGAAAATTTTTTTAAATTTTTTTGTCTTTCTCTATTTTTAGTTAGTGTTTTATATATTTCTAATTTAATTTCTTGTTTTAAATCTTCATCTATTCTTCCATTGATTTTGCTATATTTATTTAATAAATTGTCGTATGTATATATAATTTCCATTACTTCATCATCTGTCATATTAAAATTTTTAAAAATCATTTTCATCATTTCCTTTCAATTTTAAATATTGCATTTTCAATTTTTCTAATGCTCTCTTTCTTGTTTTTCTTGCTGTATCTGGTTTAATATTCAATTCTTTTGCAACTACTTTGTCCGTTTTTTCATTAACTTCTCCATTTTCATCTTTTTCCATATAATAAGAAAAAAGCACTAACCTTTCCTTTTTAGTTAATGCTTTTGAAATTTTTATTAAATATGGATCATCAAATATTTTTTCAAAGTTAGAGGCACAAACTTCCCCATCAATTTTTTCTGTTACTGTTTTTTCAATATTTTCTTCTGATATTAAAAGTTCCTCATCTATCATATCTATATCATCTTCTAAATATGTATAGTCATTTTTTCTTAAGTAATCATATCTTGATCTTCTTGCTATTGTGATTAATGCTGCCTTTTCTTTGTTGCTTAATATATACAATATAATCCCTCTTCCAGGAACTTATGATTTATATCATTAGTCCAAAAAGGGAGAATTAATTTAAACATTTTTATTCAAATTCAATTATTCTCACATATTTTCACCACCTTCATATCAAAATTTTAAAAGTATATTCATTGTTTTTGCCTTTTGTTTTCCTATTACTTTTGTAACTCCCTTTTAAAACTTTGATACAAAGTTCCTGAGGGTATATTAATATGATTTTTCTTAAATCAATAAAAATGTGTATAAAAAAAGGAAAATGTGGACAAAAAAAGATATAATTATCATCTAATTTCATTTCTTATATTATTTTGAATATATTATATTGTATGGCTCAGTTTGTCTTTTCGACATTATTCGACACAAAACGACACAATTAAGTTGTAGAGTGCATTTCAAAGGAAAAATTATTGACAAAAACTTACAGTTTTCTATTGAATTTACATAAATTGTATGCTATAATGTT
Organism: uncultured Clostridium sp.; assembly: GCA_930989765.1. Lineage (GTDB taxonomy): Bacteria > Bacillota > Clostridia > TANB77 > CAG-508 > CAG-269. Next base: position 26,965 of record CAKNNA010000014.1, read on the forward strand.
GGCAAAAATAGTAAAAACATTTGTGAGGCTAATTATGGTTAATGTACTTATCGGTAGTAAGAATACAACAGAACTTGATATTCTTTACCAAAAACTTGCAAATGATAAAAATTATAGAGTGGAAAATGTTAATACTGGTAAAGATACAATAATTATGTATCTTAAAACAAATCCAGATATACTAATTTTGGATAACAGTTTACCAGATATGTCTATTGAAGAAGTTGTAAGGAGATTATCTTCTAATCCCTTAGAAAGAAAAAAATGTAATACAGTTTTGACATTACCACTAGATTATAATATTAAAATGAATAGATATGAAAAAATTAGTCAAGTTGTCTATAAACCTTTTGTAGAAAAACACTTGAGTAATGTAGTCAAAGAAATGGCAGTAGACTTTAATACTCCAGATTTAGAGGTTGGCGAGGTTGATGAATTATTGCAATCTTTAAACTTTAATTGTCTTTCTGGGGGGTATAGATACATAAGAAAGGCTATTACATATTGTTATTATAGACCTGAAGAATTAGAATATCTTAAAAATATATTGAATTATCTTTCATACGAATTTAATACTACATATTCACAAGTTAGAGATTCTATGTATGCTTGTATTAGACCATTTAAAAATGCTAGTGATTATAATTGTCCAAAAGAACTATTTGATGCTTTGCATAATCATGGTTATAGGCTTTCATTAAAGGATTTCCTTGAGGTAGTAGTTTTGTATTTAATACGCACAAAGAAAAAAGGCAGATTGTTCTAAATTTTAGAATAATCCGCCCTTTTTTTATACATTCATTTTTTTGTAATCTTTATAATCATTAATAATGCCATCATATCTAACTTGTGTTTGTTCTCTAATAATTGTATTCATCTTGTCCCCAATCATTCTTCTTGCTTCTAAGAAATCTTCTTTTGGTATCTCTTTTGCAATAAAATTAAATGCTGGTACATTTTCATTTAAAGTTTCCTTTGATTTTTTAATAATATCAAGTCCGTTCATATTTGTTCCTTCAAAATCATATTTAGCAAAAACCATTTCTGGAACATATTTTATAATTTTGTTATATGTATCTTCTGGTGTATCAGCTGTTGCTACAACATCGACACCATTAATTTTATCTAATATTCCTGTTACTTGATTTCTTGTTTCTTCGTTATCATCTGCGACAATAACTCTTATTTTATCTTCTATTCTTTTATTTTCCCAGTTTAATTCCTTCCATATCATCTCTTGTTGTTTAGGTTTGAATGAAACACATACTGGTACAAATTCTCCATACTTATTATTTTTACTTTGGTTTGTGCAAGGAGTGTTTTCGTCCATTTTATGAGCTCTTAATTCATTCGTTGGTGAATCATCCCATACAATTTTTCCATCATAGTACCTGGCAATGGCGTATGGTGTACCAATCATTAAAGAACATACTCTTAACATTCCGTTTGGGTGTATTAATATTCTTGAACCAGTTTTACAAGAACAATAACCATAATATGCTGGGTTTTCATCAAATTTTTCTTTTGTAGTAAATGATTGTGGTATTCTAACTGGTATTTTATATTCATTATTATCTACTTTATCTTCAATTTCATTCCATACCCTAAACCAGTCTTTTATGCTTATGTCAAGGTTACCACTAAAACAATCTCTTGGAACTCCTGTTTTAAATAAGTTATGAAAATTTATTCTTTCTATTCCTAAATCTTCTGCAAATTTTATCATTCTATCAAGATATAGATTACCATCTTCATCTCTTTCTATTAAGAATTTGCTAATACAAGCAGTTATATCAATATTATATCCAAGCTCTTTTGCTCTTTTAATATTTTTAACACACTTGTCAAATGATCCATAACCTCTAATTGGATCATTAATTTCTTTGTTTGGTCCGTCTATACTAAAAGTTATTTCGTCTAGCATTTTAAATTCTGGTTGCTCTAATAAGCTACTATTGAATTGTCCATTTGTATCAATACGAACATACTCGTATCCTAATTCTTTTGCTTTTTTTATTAGTTCTAATAATGGTCTGTTTTGTTGTTTAATTCCATATAATGTTGGTTCTCCACCCATTAGAGTTAACTTAACAGCACCCATTTCTCTAAAATCACTTAATAGTTTAATTGCATCATCAAAATCCACTTCTTTTTTCTCTATTTGAAATGCTATTTCAGTTTTATACAAACATTGTTCACATCTCAAATTGCAATCATCAATTATATAAAAGAATATTTGTCTTAAGTTTGTTTTAAAATAATCTTTAAATTTCTGATCCATTTTAAAATACATAGTCTTCACCTCATTTTATATAATATAGTGTTTAAATTATATAATAGGTTATGGACCATGTAAATTGAAACTTTTGGGAGTAATCCCCTTCATTTTTAGGGGTAAAAAAAGAATACCCCCTATGGATATTCTAAATTTTAATTAATTTTTCTTTTTTAAATAATCCTTAATAAATGCTTTGTCTACTTTTGTTAATCTATTTTTTAAATATACTATATTAATGCTATTTGATGGTAACTTTATAGGCATTTTAACCTCATATAATTCGCCATTCTCTATTGCTTGTTTAGCTGCATCTTTCATTACATAGGCAATACCTACTCCACCTTTTGCTGCACTTATTCTTTGTTCTGTTGTTGGACATTTTAAAGTTACTTTCATATCTATTTTAAATTCTTTTAATGTGTTTAATAACCTATTTGTTGAAACTCTATCGTCATAACTTAAAACATATCTATAATTCTTCATATCTTCAACTTTTTTAATATCTATTGGTTTGTTTGATACAAATATGTTTTCTATTTTCTCTATTTCATCAATTTCAATTTCATCTTTATATTCATCTGGAATTGTATCTAAAATAATAAATTCCATTTCATTATTTTTTAGTTCTTCTATCATCTTTCTGCTGTTAGATTCTGTATCTAACTTTATTTCAATATTAGGAAAGTCTTGTGTTAGTTTAATAAGTCTAGGCATTAAAAAAAATTCAGTTATATGTGATGGACATCCTATAGATAACTTACCATTTTCTAAACTGTTACCACACTCAATAATATTGGGAATAAAATCACATAATGAAACTATCTTTTTAGCTTCTGGGTATATTTCTTCTCCCTTTTCTGTTATTTTTAGTCCATTATTTGAACCCTTATGTTTTCTATAAAATAATTGTACTCCTAATTGCTTTTCTAGTGAATTTATATCATTACTTATAGTTTTATCTGTTGTATCCATTTTTTCTGCAGCTTCTGCAAAACTTTTTGATTCTGCTACTATTACAAAAGTCTTGTATAAGCTCGGATTTATACTTACTTGATTAGACATAATATATCTCCTAAAATCAATTTTACTTTATAAAACTAAAGTAATTACTCACTTATTATAACACATTATGTCAATTTTGTAAATACTTTCTTTCCTTGTTTTTATTGATCTTTAAGCTAGTTTCTAGTTTTATTATATAATAATTCTGCTTTTCTTACATTAAATTCTTCCCCTGTTTTTAAATTTAACATTTTTACATATTCTATTAAATTTTCTATACTTTGATTTTCTCCATCTTTTGTTTCTAATTCCAAAAAGTTTCCTAAATTTTTCACTTCTTGAATATATGCTACATACTGTTTATTTTCATACATATAATTATTATAGGTTAATCTAAGAAATTTTGTATAACCTAACATATTTAAGTGCATTTCTACATCTTCAATACTATCTACTTTTAATATAGTTTTTTCAATATTATTAGACACGTTCTTCTTGCAAATTATTTTTTTATCATTTTCATTTACATACCTTATTACCAATGAATCTGTTATTTTCCCATTTGTTACTGAAAAATCACCTGTTTTTGTATTGTGCATATACATATCGTCTATAATAAATTCTTTTTTGAAAATAAATTTTTTTCTTTCTAATTCTTTTCTTATATCCAAAACATTGTTATATATTTGGCATGTTATTTCTAATTCTTTCATAAGTTCCTCCATTAATATAATAACACATATATTGAAACAGAAAAAGAGTCTACTGACCCTTTTTCTGTTTTACTTATCTTAATGATTTAAAAAACTTAATTAAGAAAATTTCTCTTTTAGGTTCTTTTCTCCTGGTTTCAAATTCTTTTTGTTTTTCTTCATCTTCTTTTCTGAATCTGCAAAATTATTTATGTATTCATTTATTCTACTTGCATTAATCGGCTTGTATTCAATATAAAACCCTAGATCTCTTGATTTAATGACTAACGAACTATCCCTATCAGCTGTTACCAATATAAATTGTGGTTTCTTTTCAATAGAAGTATTTGTCATCACTTCTTCTATAACTTCTAAGCCAGTCTTTTTAGGCATTTGCATATCAGTAAATACAATATCTGGTTTTAAATTTAATATTGCATTTATTTCATCTTCTCCGTTAAAAACACTTTCTATTTTTTCAACATTTGGATTTTCCTCTATTACTGACTTCATATTTCTTACTATTATCTCCATATCATCAGCAACTACTACCTTTATTTTTCTCTCCACTATTATTCATCTCCATTCTACACTCATTGATTATATTTTTTACAATTAAATTATCTTTTGTGTCTGTATATTTTAGTAACTTACGTTTCATACTATATACAGAATTTCTTATCGCTGAATCACTACATCCGTAAATCTGTGCAATTTGCTTAAATCTTAAAGGTTTTCTACCATTTATATTAAGTCCATAGTACAACATAAATCTTTCTTTTTCATTTTCTGTGGCTGTATCATCTTTGTCTATTAAATTCATTATTTTTGCTTTTTGACTATTGTTAAGTTTTTCTTTGGTTAGTAGTTCTAGTAATTCTTCTCTAATCAAAATTGTTTCATCTTCTACCATAAAATTTCACCCTTTCTATTTATTTTGACAAACTGGGTTTGTCGAATAGATTAAAAAAATATTATACAATGTTTAATGGAAAAATTGTGAAAGGAGAAACATTCGTGGGAACTATAAGAAAATTAGATGATAATGTTAATATCATTGGCACAAATCTTAAACGAATACGAGAAGATCGTGGACTTTCTCAATATGATTTATGCTGTAAATTAGAATTACTTGGTGTAACAATGTATAAAGCTGATATTTATGAAATTGAAAATAACAAAAGGTTAGTCAAAGATTTTGAATCTAAAGCACTTTGTATTGCATTAGGTGTTACTCTTGACGAACTTTATTCTGATACTGATAAATATTTTGAACACTAATTAGAATATTAGTGTTTTTTTGTTATCTTCAAATTACACATTTTCTTTAAATATTCCCTACTTATTATGATTTTTAATTAAAATAATCTTATTATCTTTTATACATATTTTAAATGTGTCATTTTCATTTATTTTCAATTCTTTTCGTATTTCTATAGGAATTACACAAATTCCTAATTCATCTACTACTCTCAAATTTCCATTACTATTTTCTAATATAGAATCTTTTATCCTACTAATTTGAATATAAATTTCCGTATCATTGTCTATAATCTTTTTTTCACTATAGATTATTTCTTTCTCAACTTTAATATCAGATTTTTCTAAAATTATATTTATACCACTTCTATAAATATATAATTTTTCTCTCTCCTGTATATTTAACATTTTTCGCACCTGAATAGGTATATGTATTCTCCCTAATTCATCCATTTTAATAATAAATTTTGTTTGTTCTTTAGTTTCTAAAATTTGTTCCATAATTTTTTTACCCTTTCTTTATTTATTTGTTATTTGCTTTCTAAAAATTATGGCTCATAGTTCGTATTTTAGTATTTCATAGTACATTTATTGTTGCTTTTAAGCCTATTTATTACATTAACCTCCTTCCTGTTAGATTTATCATATCTACTTATCGTTTACTATTTCCTATATATTCCAACTATTTCTCCTTCTTTTCTATAAAATATGACATTTTATATTATTATAGTTCATTTTTAAATTTTGTCAATCTGTTTTACCGTCAATTTTGTTCCAATTTAGGTGTGTGTAGTCAAGAAAACTTTTCGACATTTTTCTACAAATTACTGTATAACAAAAAAACTGGATTTTACTCCAGTTTTAGTATTATATTATTTAACTATTTACTGCATTATATATAGCAATATTTACAAGTTTATAGATAGATAAATGATGTTTTGCACTTAATCTTTCTAATTCTCTATAAGCTGTTTCTCTTATATTAAAATTATGTGATTCTGAAATTTCATTTTCTGGTCTATCATAAAGATTAACATTATTATTTTCTACCATTTCCATAATCGCTACATTTACTAATTTATTTATAGAGGCTTCATAAATATTAGATAACTCTTTTAGCCTTTCATATAAACTTGCATCTATTTCAATTCTTCTTTTTAAGATATTATCTCTCTTATAAAAATGTTTATCAAAAACCATATTTTTCACTCCTTTTTGCAACATTATTATATTTTACAAAAAAGAGTATTTTAATTCCTTTATAGGTACATATTTTGACTGTTTTTTGGAGTTGTCTTTTTTTCTAACTAATTGATTGATAAATTTTCTATATCTGCCATATTAATATTATTTTCATTTTAGTAACATACCTACTGTCTTTTACAATATTTCATACATACAAATAGTTCTATTATTCATACATTTTAAATATTTCTCCTGAAATATTAATTATATCTTTTATTGGTATTTCTGTATTATTAGCTAAATATATATGTTGATTATATAAATCAATCTTTTTTACAATACCTGTAACTGTTATATATGAGCCACCATCTTTCTTTAAATCTGGAATAAAATATGTAATTGATATTTCTGGCTTATTTTTTATCTGTTCCATAATTATTTGTAATTTACTATCCAATATTGACTTTAATTCATCATCAATATCTATTTTCTCGCTAGTTTCTCTTGAAGTTTCTTTTATAGCATCTTCGTATCCTGTTAATGCTGCAAAAGGTGCAAATTGTGCTGAACGAGCATATAATGACATTTGTGGATGTTTTTTTGATACATGATGTGGTAAATTTATTATATCATCATATTGTCTATCATATTTCATTTAACCTTTTCCTCCTTTAGCTCTTATGTCCTCCAATTTGTCCATTCCTTTCTATTGTAGTTCCTCCTTCTAAAAAATTCATTCCCTTTAAAACAGCATTTTTTCCATACTTTGTTTTTATATCCAATACTGCTTTTTGTAATTCTTTTTCTGATTTTTCCTTTTTTTGTTGTCTTTCAACTTCATTATAATCTGTGAATAAATCTACTTGCTCAAATTTATTGTTATTTTTGTAATCATCTTCATTTACAACATTTTCTGCTGTAATATTTATTCTTCTAACTAATAAATTTTTGTTAATTATACTTTCATAAAGATTCATTACATAGTCAGTTATTATTTTTGTAGATGATGTTTTATGATCTATATTTATAGTCCCATGTGCAGACTTTGGAACTTTCCTTCCATAATGGTCTAATGTAACTTCTCCCAAATATGATTTATTTATTTCAGGATTTGAAAGATTTTCAATATCATATCCAATAGTTAAAACCATTTTACTTGTAATTAAATTCTTTTTTACTAAATCTAATGTAAGAAGCTCTGTCATTTCTTTCACTATTAATTTTGTCTGTTCATAATTGTATGGACAATGTAATACTTGTCCTGAACTTATACTATTTGTTACTGGCTTGTATGATTTTATACTTTCAATGGTACAAGGTTCATATCCCCATGCGTGATCTATCAATAATTCTGCATTTATCCCAAACAATTTGTATAATAACTCCTCATTTTTTTCTGAAGTACGAGCTATATCTCCCATTGTAAATATGCCATTTTTTTCTAGTTTATTTGATATACCCTTTCCTACTCTCCAAAAATCCGTTAAAGGTCTATGATTCCACAAATATTTTCTATATGTCATTTCATCTAAACCTGCAATTCTTACACCGTTTCCATCTGGTGTTATATGCTTTGCAACAATATCCATAGCAACTTTGCAAAGATATAAATTTGTACCAATTCCTGCTGTTGCTGTTATTCCAGTTTCATCATATACATTTTTAATAACTTTAGTAACCAATTCTCTTGGTGTTGTTTTATAAGTTTGTAAATAGTGCGTTACATCTATAAATACCTCATCAATGGAATAGACATATATATCGTCAGCAGAAAACCATTTTAAATAAATATTATAAATTCTAGTGCTATATTTCATATAATAGCTCATTCGTGGTGGAGCTATTATATAGCTTAATTCTAAATCATTATTTTTCTTTAACGCAATATCATCATAAGATGAACAAGTAAATTTATGTCTAGGTGCATTAATTTTCCTTTGAGCATTTATTTCATTAACTTTTTGTATAACTTCAAATAATCTTGCTCTTCCAGGTATTCCATATTGTTTTAATGATGGACTTACAGCAAGACAAACTGTTTTTTCTGTTCTACTACTATCAGCTACAACTAAATTAGTAGTAATTGGATTTAAACCTCTTTCCTGACATTCAACAGAGGCATAAAAACTCTTTAAATCTATTGCGATATATACTTTATCATATTTATTCTTCACTTTTATACCCCCATTTCTAAAATATCTATTGTCATTATAACACTTTTTCTTTTATTTGTAAACATTTGTTTGCTTATAATTTGTAAGAAATATTTTCCAGTCAAAAAATAGACTAGCCTTTTGACTAATCTATCCATTTAGTTCACTATATTCCATATCTAATACTAATGCTTTTTTAGGACAAAAGTTTGAACATTTACCACATTTAATACATTTTTCATAATCTATTTTAGGTGCTTCATATCCCTCTTGTGATAATGCTCCCACAGGACAAACTTTTACAGCAGGGCATTTATGATTTTGTGGGCAATTTTCTATTATAATTTTTAATTTCTTTTCCACAACATAATCTCCTCCAATCAATAAATAATTATTTATAATAGATTCTACGATTTTATTTATTATAATATGAAATTTCTATTTTATTTCCATCTATATCTTCAATTGCAAAACAAGTATAATTATCTAAACTATTAGGTATTTTTTCAGGTCTATATAAAATTTTTGCACCGATTTGTTTTCATATAATTAAAAACTATTCTTCTTTATCCTCTTTTATATCTTTTATACTTAATATTGCTAATATAAATGATATAACTAATATTGAAATATCTGTTGCTGAAACATTAGGCATACATTGATCTACTATTGTCATACCTATTGCAGTTGCAATAGTGTCTAATAATACAAATATAATTCTAGCACTATACAAATTGAGTTTCTTTATTTGCAATAATGCTTTTGGTAATCCCTCTGCAATAAAGTTTATAGGTAAAGATATAATTGTAGAAATTAAAAAGAATAAGATAATATCAAATACACTATTATATCTAAATCCAAAGAACTGCATTATTGCACCTGCAAATATTGCAATTACAGATACTATGATTAAAATAACTATAACTATTATTCCCCATCCTAAAATATCTTTGATTAGTTTATTATTTTTCATACATTACTCACTTTCAAAATATATCAATTCTTTTGGATAATATCATAAATGAGAGCAATTATCAATTACCTGCATCTGAAATTTTAAACTTTCAACTTAACCCTAATCCAATTTATTGTTTATTTAAAAATTAATACAATAAACTCATTATAAAATCAGTAAATTAAACTTAACATTTTCTGTTACAATAAGTTGGTTGATTTATTTATTTCCTATGCTAAAATGAAAATATGAAAGGAATGATTTGTATGAATGATATGAAAAAAATTATTTCTCAAAATTTAATAACTTTAAGAAATCAAAACCATTATTCTTTAGAATATCTTGCTGATAAAATTGGTATATCAAGACAAGCAATTTCTAAATGGGAAACTGGAGAAGCACTTCCAGATTTAATAAATTGTGAAAAACTTGCTAATTTATATAATGTTAAACTTGATGATTTAATTCATTTTGACGAATCTAAAGAGGGTTACCCTATTCCACCTAAAGGTAAGCATTTATTTGGAACTGTTGTTGTTGGCGAAAGAGGTCAAATTGTAATACCTAAAAAGGCTCGTGAAATTTTAAATATTAATCAAGGAGAAACACTTGTAGTCTTTGGTAATGAAAATCCTGAAAGTAGAGGTATTGCTTTAGTGAAAGGAAATGATTTATTATATTTCAATTCAGAATTAATAAAAATGTTAGAAAGGAATAAGGATGAAGAATGATTTTAAAAGTTGTAAATTTATCAAAAGAATATCCAAAATTCAAGTTAAATAACATTTCTTTTTCAATAAATGAAGGAGAAATTATGGGATTGATTGGTCGAAATGGTGCTGGTAAAAGCACTACTTTAAAGGCTATTTTAAATATGATTTCTATTTCTAATGGCACAATAGAAATGTTTGATAAGAATTATAAACAAAACGAATTATATTGTAAATCCAATTTAGGTGTTGTGTTTGGTGGCATTGATTACTATGAATTAAAAAAAGTTTCTACTATAACAAATATAACTAAAAACTTTTATAAGAATTGGGATGAAAAACTATATAAAACTTATTTGGAAACATTTAATATAGACCCCTCAAAGAGAATTAAAGAATTATCTGCTGGAATGAAAGTAAAATATCAAATAGCTGTTGCACTATCTCATAATGCTAAATTATTGATATTAGATGAACCTACAAGCGGACTTGATCCTGTATCCAGAGAAGAATTATTATCATTATTTATGTATTTAGCACAAACAAAGAAAATATCAATCTTATTTTCTACTCATATTACAAGCGATTTAGAAAAATGTGCTGATACTATAACTTATATAAAAGATGGTAATTTAATTGCAAGCATGGAGAAAATGAAATTTATAAAACATTTTCAATACTTAAAAACTTCTTCAACAAAGCCTGATTTAACCCTTGAAGAAATTATGATAAAGAATGAGAGGTGTAGTTATGATTTCTAACTTATTAAAAAAAGATTTTGTATTATCAGCACATCCAACTTTATATATGTTTATGATTATAGGAGCTTTAGTTTTAGTTCCTGCTTATCCTTATGGTATGGTATTCTTCTTTGGATGTTTAGGTTTATATTTTTCAACATTAAATGGTAGAGAAAATAATGATATTTTTTATAGTGCAATACTACCATTGGACAAAAAAGATATTGTTAAAGGAAAATGCTTATTTTTTATTACATTTGAATTAATACAAATTTTGATAACCACTTTAATTGCTTTTATAAAACTATCTTTTATAGATTCTCCTAACAATGATGTTGGTATAGAATGTAACATAGCATATTTTGGTTTTGGATTTATAATATATTCTATTTTTAATTATATATTCTTAACTAAAATATATAAATCTAGTTATAAAATTGGAATACCTTTTGTGATTTCTCTTATATTTGTTATTCTTGCAATTATATTAATGGAGCTTATCTCTCATATACCTTATTTTTCGTGGATTGACGGAGTTACTTTTAGTGATTTGCAACAACAAATACCTATTTTGATAGTAGGATTACTATTGTTTATTTTCATTAACATATTAGCATATAAAAAGGCTACTAAAAACTTTGAAAAAGTTGATTTATAAAATAGAATTACAGGAACTCTTAAAATAAGTTTTTATAAGATTCCTGTAATTTTTCACTTTATTTATTCAACTCGACCTCTAACTCTCCTCTTCTTAACCTCAAAACAACATCCGTCTGCTTTGCTAAATCTTTTGAATGAGTTACAATAACAACACATTTATTCATTTTATGAGAGCAATTCTTTAATATTTCCATTATATTTCCTGCTGTTTCTTCATCCAGATTTCCTGTTGGCTCATCTGCTAACAAAACAGGTGCTTCTGAAGCTAATGCTCTTGCTATTGCAACTCTTTGTTGTTGTCCTCCAGATAATTTTAAAACATTTCTTTTCATTTCTTTATCAGTAAGTCCAACCTTTTCCAAAATCGGCTTTGGTGGTAATTTTGAAGCTATTGATACATTTTCCATTGGTGTTAAATAATCTATTAAATTATAACTTTGAAATATAAAAGAAACATTATTCTTTCTATGATTTGCAAGTCCATAATTTTCTATATTTTCCCCTTTGAATAATATTT
>CAKNNA010000015.1 GCA_930989765.1 uncultured Clostridium sp.
AAATTTTATCAAATTACATCCCAAAAACCATTTATTCTGAACTGTGAATTGTAACCATTTATGCAAAAGTCGTGACATTATTCCAAGAAACACCTTGCTTATATCCACATTTTATTATATAATACAAAAAACAAACTATAAGGAGGCTTTAATATATGTCATACAACTTTAAAGAAATTGAAAAAAAATGGCAAAACTACTGGGATGAAAATAAAACATTTAAAACAGACGTATGGGACTTTTCTAAGCCAAAGTTCTACGCTTTAGATATGTTTCCATACCCATCAGGTCAAGGTTTGCATGTTGGTCACCCTGAAGGATACACTGCAACAGACATTATTTCAAGAATGAAAAGAATGCAAGGATATAATGTACTTCATCCAATGGGATGGGACGCTTTTGGTCTTCCAGCAGAACAATATGCAATAAAAACTGGAAATCACCCAGCACTTTTTACAGAAAAAAATATTGAGACATTTAAAAAACAACTAAAAATGCTTGGACTATCATTTGATTGGGATAAGGAAATTTCTACATGTGACCCAAATTATTATAAATGGACTCAATGGATTTTCAAAAAGCTTTTTGAAGATGGTTTAGCAAAACTTGTAGAAATGCCTGTAAATTGGTGTGAAGAACTAGGTTGCGTACTTTCAAATGACGAAGTAATAAATGGTAAAAGCGAAAGAGGCGGTTTTCCTGTTACAAGAAAAAATATGAAGCAATGGGTTTTAGATATTCCAAAATATGCTGAAAACTTATTAGACGGATTAGATGAAATTGATTGGCCAGAATCTACAAAAGAAATTCAAAGAAATTGGATAGGTAAATCTTGTGGTGCAGAAATAGAATTTAAAATAGACTCACAAGATGATTTAACTTTTACCGTATTTACAACAAGACCAGATACTTTATTTGGTGCAACATATTGTGTTTTTGCACCAGAACAAGAACTTGTTTTAAAAATCACAACTAAAGAGCAAAAAGAAGCTGTAGATAATTATATAAAACAAGCAGCTCAAAAATCAGATTTAGAAAGAACTGAACTAAACAAAGAAAAAACAGGTGTATTTACAGGAAGTTATGCAATAAACCCTGTAAATGGCAAAAGAATTCCTATATGGATATCTGACTATGTTTTAGCAACTTATGGAACTGGATGTATCATGGCAGTACCTGCTCATGACCAAAGAGATTATGAATTTGCTAAAAAATTTGGTCTTGAAATAATGCAAGTTCTAAGTGGTGAAGATATTGAAAATCAAGCATTCACAGGTGACGGTATACATATTAATTCTGAATTTTTAGATGGTTTAAATAAAGAAGATGCAATTGATAAAATGATATCTTGGCTTGAAGAACATAATTTAGGTCACAAAAAAATTAATTACAAATTAAGAGAATGGATATTTGCAAGACAACGTTATTGGGGCGAACCAATACCTATAGTATATGTAGATGATAAAATAGAAGCTTTGCCAGATTCTTCTTTGCCTTTAGTATTACCAGAACTTGAAGATTACGCTCCTTCTAAAACAGGGGCATCTCCACTTGATAAAGCAACATCTTGGGTAGAAATTTCATTTGAAGGAAAAAAAGCAAAAAGAGAAACAAGTACAATGCCAGGCTCTGCAGGCTCTAGTTGGTATTTCTTAAGATATATAGATCCACACAATAATGAAGAATTTGCAAACAAAGAATTACTTGCTCATTGGATGCCAGTTGACCTTTATATGGGAGGCCCAGAACATGCTGTTGGACACTTATTATATTCAAGATTTTGGAACAATTACTTATATAACAAAGGTTTAGTTCCTGTAAAAGAGCCATTTGCGAAACTACGCCACCAAGGAATGATTTTAGGCAGCAATGGAGAAAAAATGAGTAAATCAAAAGGAAATGTTATTAACCCAGATGATATGGTAAAACAATATGGTGCAGACTCTTTAAGAATATATGAAATGTTTATGGGACCTATTGATGCTGCTAAACCTTGGGACCCAAATGGTATTGAAGGTTCTAAAAAGTTCTTAGATAGAGTTTGGAGATTGTATGCAGAAACAGATAAAATCAAATGTGAAGAAAATAAAGCCTTAGAAAGAATATATCATTATACAGTAAAAAAAGTAACAAACGATTATGAAAATATGGGATTTAATACTGCAATTTCTCAAATGATGATTTTTATAAATGCTGTATATAAAGAAAATATTTTCCCAAAAGAATATGCAGAAGGATTTTTAAAATTATTAAATCCTGTTGCACCTCATATAACTGAAGAACTTTGGAATACAGTTTTAAAACATAATAATACTATTAGTTATGAAGAATGGCCAAAATATGATGAAGAAAAAACTGTTTTAGAGGAAATTACTCTTCCAATACAAATTAATGGAAAACTAAAATCTACTATTCAAATTTCAGTAGATGAGGATGAAAATATAGTTAAAGAAAAAGTTCATTCGCAAATTGACAGTAAACTTGAAGGCAAAACTATTGTTAAAGAAATTTATGTAAAAAATAAGATTTATAATATAGTTGCAAAATAATTATTTTGAAAATTATTAATTTATATATAGATTTGAAAAGATTGTTATTGGTAGTATATTGAATTTTTAAATACAAATTTATTTTAAAGTTTAAAATTTTTAATATGCTACCATTTTTGTTTTTATTTTATTTTCATTTTTTATTTTCTGTTAGTAAGTCTTCTACTTCTGCTATTTCTGCAAACATTCTTCTACAAATTAGTTGCAAGTTATTATAACTTTCATTGAGTTTTATTGTTGCTTTTTGACATTCACATTGGGTATAGTATATTTTTTTTTGCATTTTTGTTATTTTTTCTTTTTCTTCTTTAAATTCTTTACATATATTTTTTATCGTTTCTAAGTTTTTGGTTATTTTAGTATTTTTATCTATTTTTTCTCTTCTTTTTGTTATTTTGCTTTGTTTTTCTATTTTTTCATTTTGCATTTTATATCACTATTCCTTTTATTTTTTGTTTTATATTGATATTATAAGTTCATGTTGTTTGTTTGTCAATAAAAACTTGTCGACATCTTTTGACATTATATATTTTTTGTTTGCATCCATAGTTTCTCTACTTTTTACAATTCAGTGCTCAAATAAACAGCACTCAGGATGTAATTTGATAAAATTTATTCCATTCCTCAGCTTAATACATAGATATCCCCCTTCTAAACTTTAATTAAACGAGCCTCTTCACTCTTCCGTGCCCCCTCATTTAATTAAAGTCAAGAAGGGGGTATATCTATTCCTTGCGCATTCGTCATTACATAAATTTTATCAAATTACATCCTGAGTGCTGTTTATTTGAGCACTGAATTGCAACTTGTAATCAAAATGTAATAAACATTTAATATTAATGAAATATCTTTTATTTAAATTTTATTGTATAATTTAAGTAATATAGCACAAAAGGAGAAATATTATGAGTATTGAGTCAGATTTAAGAAAAGATGGAATTAAAGTTGTAAAAAAGTTAGATACCTTAAAAGTAAACTCACTTGCAAGGAATATCTCTGTAAAATTATGTAAAACCTTTCCTGATTATGGATTAAATCAAGATGACTTATTTATAAAGCTATCTAGACTTGATATGTATATAGCCAAAATGCCAGAAGGAATGGCAGAAGCAAATTATTTTTACAAAAATTGCTCAATTTACTTTAATGAACATATTCCAGAAAGTGAATTAGAAGAATTTGCAGTCCATGAATGCATACATTGTATTCAAGAAGTAAAAGATAAAAAAAATTATTTAATACGTATGGGATTATGTGATTATACTGAATTTAAAATTTATGGCCTAGGTTTAAATGAAGCTGCAGTTCAACTTATGTCATCACGAGTAAACCGTATCCCAAATGATTCTGTTAAATATTTTGGAATAAATTTTGATACAATTAGCCCTTCATATTATCCTTTAGAATGTTGTTTGGTAAGTCAACTTGCTTACATTACAGGAGAAGATGTACTTTTTGAAAGCACAATAAATAGTAACGACAACTTTAAAATAGAATTTGCAAAATTAACATCACCAAAAACATTTATGACTATACAAAACTCAATAGATGATATATTATCACACGAAGAAGAAATTATTAGAATTAATAATAAAATTATTAAAATAAACGATAGAAATAAAAAAATAGACAATAGCCTAAAAAAGATTGATAATCTAAAAAAGGAAATTACTTCTATATTTTTAGAAACACAAAATTTGATAATAACAAGCTATTTTGATAATGCATTTAATAAGATAAGTAATTTAGAAGAAATAGAAAATTATAGAAAAAAATTATATCATTTTAAAAATTATATTGGCACCACAGAAGGATATACATTTTTTAATGATTATTATATTCAAAAAATGGATGAGCTAGAAGTAAAATATAATGCAATAGAAAATGGTACATTTGAATTAAATTTGATTCCTGTAGCAAATACAAGAGAAAGCAAAATTATTTTATTTTTCAAAAAAATTAAAAAGCTTATTTTGCAGGATAAGGTTAAAGAAAATAACTAACTTTATACTATTGCCAACGGGGACGGAGGAAAATGGCAATTTGTGAACTTTAGGGACATTCCTTAAAGTTCATTTTTTTGTAAATTGATAGTGAACTTTAAGGAACGTCCCTAAAGTTCACAAATTGTAATTCTACTCTAATTTATTTTTAGCAACAATTTAAACTAAAGCTTTTACTATACATTTTGCCGCTTCTCTTCCTGTTTTTGCAGCCCATGCAACAGTTCCTTTAAATCCTGCTAAATCTCCACCTGCATAAATATTTTTTGAAGATGTTTGATAGTTATCATCTACCATTATATTTCCCCATTTATTAAGAACTAACCCTAGTTCTAGCACTTCATCTGAAACTCCGTGCTCCTAATGCCATTATTACATAATCAGCAGATATAAAATAATTGCTTCCCTCTATATTTACAGGAACTTTTCTATCTTCTCCTTCTTTTTTCACAAGTTCTGTTTTTATTAATTCTAGTTTTTCTACCTTTTCCTCTTCCAAAATTTTAACAATATTATTTTGGAATAAAAACTCTACTCCCTCGTTTTTAGCATCTTCTATTTCCTTTTTTTCAGCAGGCATTTGCTCTTCTGCCCTTCGATATATTACAACAGTTTTTTCAGCACCTAATCTATTTACAGTTCTTGCACAATCCATTGCAACATTACCACCGCCTATTACCATAACTTTTTTTCCTCTATAATTTGGATGAACACCATTTTCTAGTAATTCATTTCCTCCATATACACCACTTAAATTTTCTCCGCACAACACCCATCTTTGATGATTTATTCGCACCCAAGCTTAAGAATATTGCATCATATTCTTCTTTCAATTTATCTAAATTCTTTCTATCTAATAAAAAATTATATTCTACTTTAATTCCTAAATCTAAAATATCATTTATTGTTTTTTCTACAATTTTTTTAGGTAATCTAAATTCTGGAATTCCATGAGATAAAATTCCACCTAATTTATCATATTTTTCATATATTGTAACTTTAACTCCCTCTCTTGCCAAAAAAGCAGCACAAGTTAATCCAGCAGGTCCTCCACCTATTACAGCAACTTTTAACTTACTTTCTGCAGGAATACTATAACAATCCTTCAAACTATAGCCCATCTCATGCGCTTTATCATATATATACGCTTCTATTTTTCCAATAGACACAGGCTCTCCCTTTATCCCTCTTACACAAGATCCCTGACATTGCTTCTCATGTGGACATATCCTACCACATACTCCTGGCAAAACTGTAGTATCTGATAATACTTTATATGCTTCAAAAACTTTATTTTCTTTAACCAATCTTATAAAATCAGGAATATTATTCATCAAAGGACATCCCTTATTCGAACAAGGTTTTACCTTACAATTTAAACAATAATTTACATCTTCTTCTATATTTTGTACATCTTTTGCTAATAACATTTTACAACTTCCTTTCTTTTTTATTTCTTCTATCAAAGATTATTAATATTAACACAGACATTAACTTTTTAAACTAAATAATTTTCAATTTAATAAAGTAATCATTGTCTCCATCCCCAAATATAATCAAACTAAGAAATTTAAAACTAATAGAGTAGCCAAAATAGTAAGCCGTAGATATAATTTAAAATATTTTCCGTTCGACTGGAATGAAGAATAGAGTTTGTTAGGCTTTCGAATGAGGAATGTTCATGGTACCCGAAGAATGAGGGGGTCTGAATGAAAGAGGCTCATGAGAAAGCCTTACAAACTCTTTCTGAATGCAAAGAGTAGGAAAATATTTTAAATTATATCTACGGCTTACTATTTTGGCGGACACAAACATTCTCCCAAACTAAAACAAACCATTACCATCTCTCAAGATTAGCAACCTTACCAAAAACTCACACCCCCAACTTCTCCATAACTAACCTTAAATCCCTCACAAAATCCACCTTCTTTATTTCATCCCTAAGCAAAGCAGCAGGATGCCATGTTGGCATATAGTATATCCCCTTTTTCTCAAACCACTTACCTCGAGATGCAGTTATACCATATTCCTTTCCCAATATATTTTTCAATGCCACACTCCCGAAGTAAAACTATAATTTCAGGTTTCACTAAAATTACTTGATTTCTCAAATAATCAAGACAAGCAAAGGCTTCATCATCCTCTGGATTTCTATTTGCAGGAGGTCTACATTTAACAACATTTGCAATATAAACATCTTCTCTTTTCAATCCAATAGTTTCAAATGCCATATTCATAAGTTTGCCTGCTTTTCCTACAAAAGGCTCTCCTTGCCTATCTTCATCTGCCCCAGGTCCTTCTCCTATAAACATCAACCTTGCATTTTTATTTCCTGTTCCAAACACAATATTTTGCCTTGTTTTACAAAGTTTACACTTATTACAATTTACTATTGATTTTTCTAAATCTTCCCATGTTTCATACATCATTATTACATCCTATCTTAAAAAAGTTTAATTATAGTTTTTTATTACAATATTTAAAGTAAATTATAACATCTAATTATTTGAAAGTAAAATAATTAATTATAGTTTTATAACTTTTTACTTATATAAAAATAAACTACAAACTAACTTATTTAATCTACTTATACTAATCCTACTAAAGCTGTTCCTAATCCATAACCTTCTTTTTCTGCTCTATAAGAATGCACTAAATGTGGATTACACATACTACATATTCGGCTATCTAATATATTTTCTTCCTTTAAGCCTAATTTTTTTAATAAAATTTTGTTAATAAGAACTGTATCTATATTCCATTTTACATTTTTCTCTTTTTCTTCAAAGCAATCTTTAAATTCTTCTCCCTTGAATTCATCTATAAAACTATTTTTTACATCTTCTCTTACTTCAAAGTGACATTTTCTAATACTTGGACATATGGCACATATTATATTTTCAGGGTTACAATTAAAAACATCTATCATTTTCTTTACTGTAACTTCTGATATTTTTTTAAGAGTTCCCTTCCAGCCTGAATGAATATTTGCAATTACATTTTTTTCAAAATCGTAAAAAAGCATTAATATACAATCAGCATTTGTTGTAGATAAAATTAAGTCTTTTTTATTTGTAATCAATCCATCAGTTTGGTCATATTCTTTTAAATTTATATCAGGTTCTAATGTTAAAATTTTATTTTCAACTATTTTTACATTATTTGTATGTCTTTGCACTGGTTTTACAATATTTATGTAATTACAATTTAAAGGTTTGCAAATTTTTTTATAACTATCTATTGCTTTATCATAATCTTTTTCTTGCAAATTCTCTGATATTTTTCCTGTTCTAAAATTTAAGTCCAGACCCAAAGGATATGCATGTACTAAATTCTTATATTCTAACAATTTTTTAAATTGCAAATATCTTATTCCATTTTCTTCTTTTACAATTACTTCATCTAAATTAAGATTAAGCTCATCAATTTCTGTTTCAGCCTGGCTACTTTTTACTTGTTTTTTATCTTTAATTTCTGTGCCTAAAGCTTTCTTTTCTTGTTTTATAAATAATTTATTATTTAATTTAAAATTTTGCATTTTCAAGTTTCTCCTTCATTTCTAAAATAACTTGGTCTTTTTGTTTTTTATCAATATATTTATATTTATTATCACTAAATTTTGTATCAAAACCACAAACAGATTTATATGGGCAATATTCACAAGGCTTTTTCCCACTATTATTAATTGGCCTTATATCAATTTTTCCTTTTAGTATTTCCCTGCATATATCTTTTATAGTCATTGTTATATAATCTTGCAAAACTTTAAATTCTTCACTATCTACTCCATTTGTTCTACCGCATGTTTACTGTATCTTGTTTTGTAATACTTGCAGGTATAATTTTTGAAGTTCCGCCTGATTGCAAATTCTTATCTTGCATTTTCATAACCTTTATATCAGCTAAAATTAGACCTTTCATTTTGAAATTGGCTCTTATTTTTTCTTCTATTTCTTCTTCTGTTATTCTTTTATCAGCTTTTACAATTTGTTCAAGTAGTGAAAAATATAATACTCCTGCTGGCATAAAATCTTCTTTACTACACACTGCATCAAGATATGTTAAAAGCTGTATTTGTATACCTGCATATACTTCATTTAAATCTATATTTTTAGCAGATGATTTATAATCTATTATTCTTAAATAAGTTCCATCTTCATTTTTGGCTGTATCTATTCTATCTATTTTTCCTATTATTTCTATTTTTTTACCATCTTCAAGTGTTATTTCAATAGGTTTATATTTTCCATTTTTATTAAATTCTATTTCAGTGCCTTCAATATTGAAATCACTATATACTAAACTTTCTATTATATATTTAATAGCTTTTGATAAAATACGTTTTAACCTAGTAACTAGTACTTTGTATTTAATAGTTTCTTTAAATGTATAATTTCTTCCATTTTCTAAAACTTCATTTACTAATTTTTCGATTATTTTCGAGATTTCTTTATCATTATTTAGTAAATTTACTAACTTGATATCTTGCTCTTTTATAGTTTTAAAGAAACTGTCTATTATTTCGTGCATAAATGATCCTGTGTCAAAATTTTGTACTTTTAGTTCTTCTTTTTCTTTTAGTTTTAAACCATATTGAAGAAAATAACTAAAAGGACAATTCATATATTTTTCAAGTTTTGATATACTTGTTTTTAAAGTGTTTCCATATAATTTATCTATCATATCTTTTGATATTTCTTTTGGCATATTTGTATATTTTAATGCTGATAAATCATTTTCTAACTTATTTTTCCAATAATCATTTTTAGTAAAATATGTATATACTTTTTTCCAGTCTTCATCTAAATTTTTTAAATCTGTACTTTCAAATATTTTTGAAAGTAATTCTTCATATGTTGCATTTATATTTGTTATTTCATAGTCTTTTTTTATTGCATCACTTTCTTCTCTAAGATTTGGAAACATCTTTTTTATTCTATTTATTATTACTGATGGTCTTAATGATTTTCCAGAAGTATCTTGCAAGCTATATGATAAGTATAAACTGTTTTCTTGAGTTGTAAATGCTTTATATATATTAAAATTTTCTTCGTATAAATTCTCTATTCTTCCATTTGCAAGTTCCATTCCTTGAGATTTTAAGAATTTTCTATCTTCATCACCAAAAAAACCTTCATCATTATTTACACTTGGAAAGACTCCATCATTTATTCCTATAATAAAAATTACTTCTGATTTTTGGCTTCTTGACCTTTCAACATCACCTACTATTATTTCATCTTGTGTTGCTGGAATTTTGCCAAGCTTGCTATTTTTTAAACCTATTTTTAATATATTATAAAAAAGATTTATATCTATTTCTTCTTTTTCAAAAAATTCTACTATTTCATCTAAAGTTTCTATTAATATATTATAACTTTCTTTATATTCATTTGCTAAATCTATATAATTTTCAGAATTTAAGACTTGCAATTTTTCATCTACTTTTTCTTTAAATTTGTTTTCATTTAAGTATTCATATAATTTTAGTGCTATATTATATGCTGTTTTTTCTTTTTGCATATTAATTTTTAAATCTAGTAATGGCTCTATAATTTTTTTTCTTAATTCGTTTAAATATATGACTTCTGCTTTTTTTGATTCATCATTTAATTCATATTTAAAATCTTTTTTCCATTTATTTTGCTTTATTCCCCATTTTGTGCAGTAATTTTCAAGCTTAAAGATATCATCTTTTGAAATATCTAAAAAGCCTAGTTTTAAATAATTAAACACACTTTCTTTAGTAAAGTTTTGAGTAAATATTTCAAATATTGATAAAATATATTGTATTATTATATTTTGACTTAATATTCTTTTTTCGTCTATAAATACTGGTATATCATATTTATTAAAAATTGCTCTTATCAAGTTTGAGTAGTTTTCTATATTTTTTGTAATTACTGATATATCTCTATATTTTAAATTTTTTTCTCTTACTAAATATGTTATTTTTTTTGCTATATGTTCTATCTCTGTGTATTCATTCTTAGCTAAAAATAGATGTATATTTTCCACTTTTTGGTCATATATTGTGGATTTTTTACTACTATAATTTTTTTCTAAGTGTTTTAATTCTGCATTTTTAAATCTGTATTGTTCTCTTAAAAATACGGGTTTTTCAAAATTTATTCCTTCTGCCTCTAGTATAGCTTTTATATTACTTACTGTTAGTTTATTTGAGTAAAATATATCTGCATCTGGTCCTTTTGTAACTTCTAATTCATCTAGACATATCGTCATATTTACTTGTTTTGCAAGTTTTGCAAGTTCTTTTATAACCAGATATTCTTGTGATGTGAATCCTGAAAATTCATCTATATATATTATGCTATTTTTTATACCTTCAAGTTTACTTAAATTTTTGCTTAATATATCTATTTTGTCTATTTCTTCGATGTAATTTTCCTTTAATAAGTTTTCAAATTCTTTATATAAAATTAAAGTATCTTCAAGCTTTGTTTTTAAATATTTATCATTTGTTTTTTCTATTGTTTCTTCTAATTTTTTTATATTTATACCATGTTTTTTAAATTCTGTTAATATTTGTACTCCTAGGTCGATATTTTCATCTGTTTTTCCTAAAAATTTAAATTCTTTTTTACATTTATTTAAGATAGAATAAACAAGCATTGCTTTGCCTCGTTTTGATAGTGTAGCTTTGTTCTTTCCTAAGCTTTCATATAATCTATCTGCCATTCTGCTTATTGTAATTACTTCTGCATTTATTACACTTTTAGTTCCTAAATATTGCATTAATTTTTTTTCTGCAGTAAATGAAAATTGCTCTGGAGTAATTATATAAATATTTTCTTCATGTTTTATTTTTTCTTTTATTTCTTTAAAACAAAATTCACTTTTTCCGCTTCCCGCTCTACCATATATTAGTCTTAGTCCCATAAATTACTCCTTTCAATATTTATTTAGGCTTATTATTACATTTTTTATTTATAGAATTTGTATTTATTAATTTTTAATACTTGCTTAAATTTTTCTTTTGCAAATAATTTTCTTACGCCATTTTATCATTTTCTCTTCTCCAATAGAACAAGTATTGTTGTGCGAGTCCCGCTAAGTTTCCAAATTTATCTTTTGCAAGTTCTTCTATTTTTTTCTTGCTTACTTTTTCCTCATTTTCTTCTTTTATATATAATTCATTCATTACTCTTCTTACCCATACATCTATTGGAAATACTTCAAAACGTTTTAATTCAGAAAATAGTAAAATACAATCAGCAACCTTTGGCCCTACTCCTGAAAGTTTTAATAAGCTTTCTCTTACTTCATTTGTATTTGGATTATTTTTTAACTTTTCTAAATCTATTTGTTTTTCTAATATCATTTTTGTGGTTTCATATAACCTTATATCTCTAAAACCTAGTCCTAATTTTCTGTAGTCTTCTACAGTTACATTTTTTAATTCTTCTGGACTTGGAAATGTGTAATATTCTTTTTTATTAAATATAATCTTTTTTCCATATGCTTTTGATAGTCTTTCTATTATGCCTTTTATTCGTGGAATATTGTTATTTGCAGATATTATAAAAGATATTATTGTTTCCCATAAATCTTGGTTTAGTATTCTAATTCCTTTTCCATATATGGTACTTTGCTTTAAATTTTCATCTATATTTGAAAGTTCATTTTTTATTTTGCTATAATTTCTTTTTAAATCAAAGTATTTTTCTATTTCTTCTTTATAATTTTCATTTTCGAAAATACCTTCAAATAAAATGTCATTTGTTAAATCTGTATTTTGTTTTACTATAGAAACATTTACTACATTTCTTTGCCATATTCCTGTATAGCTTCCATTTTCCTCTTTATTCCATCTAAAACATTGTCCACAGTCAAATATATCTTTTAATTCAAAGGATTCTTGGTTTTCTAATAAATACTTTTTCACTTCCATTTTTAGAAGTTCCTTTCCTTTTAGTTTATTTTTCTTTTTACATTTTATCATAGAATTTTTAGTGTGTCTAGAATTTTTTATTGCCAACATTGGTTGCCATTGGGTGCCATTGGGGACGGAGGAAAATGGCAACCCTCCTAATTGCCATTGGGGACGGAGGAAAATGGCAACCCTCCTAATGAACTTTAGAAACATCATTAGAGTTCATCTTAAAAATTATCATTTAACTCCATACATTCACAATCAAGAAAGCTTGACATAATCTTTATCCATGTTATAATAAAAAAGTAAACCATTAACAAAAGATTAGCAATATACTAATCTTTGCAAACAAAAGAAAGGAGCTATTAATATGCCAGGATACGCCATACACTATGTGTCGTGTTTACCCAAACTCTTAGAAAATGCAAGCTTTGTAAAAGGAGTTGAATCTCCAGACATTTTAAAGAAATGGTTTAAAATGGGTGGCATAGAACTTGCAAGAAAAAACTATCAAAACATTCGGGAAAAAGGAATGCCTGATTTTAAAGTATTCGAAGAACGGATACAAGAAACAGAAAGTGGAACTCTTACTAAAGGGTTGCATTATGGGCCTAGCAGTAATCCTAATATCATTTTCTTTTGGATTAATTTAAGTCCAGAAGAAAAAAATAATCCTTTTTATAAGGGATACTTATGGCATCTTTTAACAGACTATGCCATATATAAAAAGCTTAATATTGATGCTAAGTTTTCCGAAACCTTAAAAAGATTTGAGAATAAACCAAGTTTTGATATTTTAAAGAAAAATGAAATCGCAAGACTTCATAAAGACTGGGATAAGACAAACCAACTTGTTAAAGACACTTATCCTAATTTCTGGCTACCAACAGAAGTTGTAAATTTAAATGTTGTAAATTTTATATCTGGAGAGCCCTACTATGTAGAATGGGAAGTTTTAAAAGAAACTATTGATTTTCTTAGGACTCTTAATTGTTTAGAAGACCCAGATGGAACAATTACAAAAGTTTTACAATTTTGTTGTAAATAATTAAGCTTCAAAAAATATTATCAATATTAAAAAAAATGACAATTTTGAACTTTAGGGACGTTCCTTAAAGTTCAAAAATTGCCATTTTTTTGTGAACTTTAAGGAACGTCCCTAAAGTTCAATTTTTTCTTTAACCTCTAATTTCGGCTTTCATCAATTTCTTTTAAATCCTAGACCTACAACTTCTCTTGAATTTGTTATTATTATAAAACTTTTATTATCAATTTCTCTTGCTATATTTTTTACTCTTGAAACATCTCCTCTGGATGCTGCACACATTAAGACCATTTTATCTTTGTTTGTATACATTCCTTTTCCATATAAACCTGTTGTTCCTCTGCCTATTGTTTTTCCTATTCTATTTGCTATTTTTTCATTTTGGTCAGATACAATAAAAATAAGTTTTGTAAAATATATTCCTTCAAAGACTATATCTATAATTTTGCCCATTATATAAATTGTAATTGCTGAATATAATCCTATTTCTATCTCTTTAAAAAATATCATATTTAAAGTTACTATGAAAACATCTATTAAAGTTATTATATTACTAGATCTAAGATTTGGTTTATAAAGTCTTGTTATATAACTAATTAGGTCAGAGCCACCTGTTGAAGAGTTTGATTTTAAAATTATGGCTGTTCCAAGACCTATTATGATGCCACCATATATGCATGCTAAAAACCTATCTTCTGTTAATGTTGGAAATCTATCTAACATGTCAATAAATATTGAAAAACTAATCGTACCTATCATTGATTTAATAAAAAAGAGTTTTCCCATTTTGTATCCTGCAAAAGCAAAAAGTGGCACATTAAAAGCTAAAATAGTTGTTCCCATTGGTATATTAAATAAATAATAAAATATTGTTGCAATACCTGCTATACCTCCTGATGATAGCTGGTTTGGAAGTAATAAAAGCGATGTACCTGCTGCCATTACAAAAGCTCCAATTAGTGTTCCTAATATTTCTTTTGATATTTTTATAAATTCGAATTTTTCTTTTATTTTTATCAATTTAATCACCTACTATTAGTATTGGTGATTTTTGTAAAAATATTCTATTTATATGTTTTAGTTATTTCTATCTTAGATTTACCTTGAGCTATTTTTTCGTTTGATTTAACTTTTAAAACAACATCATAAGTATCTTTTAATTTAATTATATTTTCTTTTTTGTGACCAATTACATTATTTACATCAATTGGATTTACACTTATTTCAACTTCTTTTACTTTTACATTCAATTTTTTTATTTTATCTACAATTGCATCATACCACATTGCTGATTCTACAAGTTGTCTAAGTGCTGGATGATATGGTCCTGCTACTACTTCACTTTTTTCTTCTCCAGGCTCTTTTATTTCATCTGTAGTTTGCAAACCTACTCTTATTATATCTATCTTTTTATCTGCAAACATTCTAACTAAAGTTTTACAAATTTCAATAGCTTGTACTACTGTAAGTGGTTCATATATTTTTTCTTTGTATTCTTTTTCTAGTTTTGTATTTTTTATTACTAGTACTGGATAAATTCTTACCATTTTTGGTTTTAGTTTTATTAGTGCTTTTGCTGTATTTATTTCATCTATTCTTGTACTTTCTGGAAGTCCTACCATCATTTGATGCCCTAAATTAAAACCATACCATTTAATTAGTTTTGATGCTTTTTTTACATCTTCAAATGTATGCCCTCTTTCTATTCTTTTTAATATATAATCATTTGCTGATTGTACACCTAATTCTATTGTTTTTACTTTGTACTTTTTTAACATTTTTAATATTTTTTTGTTTATATAATCTGGTCTTGTGGATATTCTTATGCTTTCTACTTCACCAGATTTTATATATTTATTTGCAGCTTGAAGTAGTTCTTCTTGAAGTTTTATATCTATTCCTGTAAAACTACCGCCAAAAAATGCAATTTCTTTTGGTGCTTTTTTATCTTTTATATTTTTTAGGTAACTATCTACAATTTCTGTTACATCTTCTTTTGTTATATTCTTTTTTTGTCCACTAATTGATTTTTGATTACAAAATATGCAATCATTTGGGCAACCTAAGTGTGGAACAAAAACTGGAATTACATATTTTCCTTTCAATAGCTACACCTCTTTTCATTTATTTATTTTTTAGTTTTCTAAAAGCTCTAATGCTTTTTTTGCAGCTTCCATTTGAGCTTGTTTTTTACTTTTTCCTATTCCTTTTGCTAAAATTTTTCCATTTAATTTTACTTCTGCTTCAAATGTTTTATCATGGTCTGGCCCTGTTTCGTTTATTATTTCATATTCTATATTTACATCTCCTCTTTCTTGCAATTTTTCTTGAAGAACTGTTTTATGGTCTTTGTCTCCTACATTTTTACTTGCATATTTTATGTGCTCTTTTAAATTTGTTTCTATAAATTTTTGTGCCTCTTTTATTCCACCATCTAAATATATAGCAGCAATTACCGCTTCTATACTATCTGCCATAATTGCAGGTTTTCTATTTCCTTCTACTTGTTTTTCTGATTTTCCTACTAGTAAATAATTACTGATTTTTAGTTTTTGTGCAATTTCATGCAAGCTTTTTTCACATACTACTTCTGCCCTTACTTTTGTCATTTCTCCTTCTTTTAAGTTAGAATAATTTTTATATAAATAAGCACTTGAAACAAATTCTAAAATACTATCTCCTAAAAATTCTAGTTTTTCATTACTACAAGTGCCATGTTCATATGCATATGATGTATGTGTAAGTGCTGTTTGTAATAAATTTTTATTTTTAAAATTATATCCTATATCATTTTCTAAATTTGTTAAATCCATTTTATCACCTTATACAAAAAAATCTTCATTTTGTTACAATTTTTCTTATTATATAACATTTTACAGAATTTGCAAGCAAATTTTCTAAAAAAAATGTAGACAAGTTTTCATTGTTATTATATAATAATTATGTATAATTGTTATATGCTAAGGTTGTTATTAAAAAACTTTAAACTTATCTTAAAGTATTTCTTAAACACGAGAAATATAAGTTTATAGGTAACTTTTAAAAAAACCTAAATATAATAAAAGGAGTATACAAATGATTGATGATAAAGATTTTTCAAAGCAAATTTCAGGTAGAAAATTAACAGATGTATTTAAAGAACTTGAAGAAGCAAGAAAAAACTATGAAAATGCAAATTTAGCAGAACAAAAAAGACAATTTAACTCATCTTCTGAAAATATAGGCAAAATTAAAAAGCCTTTTACATACAAAAAAGCAATTTCAATATCAAGTATTGTACTTTTTGTACTTATACTAGTAGCTGTTTTAGTAATTTCATTTTCTAATTCAATACTTGCTAAAAATTCTTTAGCATCATCAGATGTAATTACTTACGATAACTCTGATTTAGATATTGAAATAAATAGACACAGATTAAATATAAATAATATAATCACTGCAAATGCTGCTCTAGAAGTTGTAAAAGAGCAAGTTGTTGAAGAACGTGACATTCCATTCGAAATAATTCGTGAAGAAGTAAGTTATCTTCCAAAAGGTGAAGAAAAAACAATTCAAGAAGGTGAAGTTGGCAAAAAGAATGTAACTTGTGTAAAAACATATGAAAATGGTGAATTTACAAGTGAAAACATATTAAACGAAGAAAAAACTAAAGATTATTTGCCACAAATAGTTACTATTGGAACATCAGAATTTTTATACAAATTACAAGCACATATTGGAGACACTTTATATTTAAAACAAGACTACTCTTTAACTAAAGAGCCAAATAAAGAATCAGAAGAACTTGCAAAAATAGAAAAATACTTAGATGTAAAACTTTTAGAATTACCATCTGAAGAATGGTGCAAAGTATCTTATGATACAATTATAGGTTACATACCTTCTGAAAGCTTAACATCTGCTAAGCAAACTCCATCTATTGTAGATAAAAACAGAATAAAGAAAATACTTGATAAACTTGATATAAATATGTTTTTAAACACACCTAGTGGATTTACAAAAAGTGATTTTCAAAAAATATTTAAAGACATCCCTCAGGACAAAAATGAAATATTTGAAGACAATGCAGAAGTATTTTATGAAGTAGAGCAAAAATATAATATTAATGGAATATTTTTAGCATCTTTAGGTATACATGAAAGCATGTGGGGTACATCTGAAATATCACAAGATAAAAAGAATTTATTTGGATATGGAGCATATGACTCTACACCATATGAATCTTCTTATGAATTTGAAACTTATGAAGAGGGAATTGATTTAGTTGCAAGAGTACTTACAAAATACTATTTAAACCCTATAGGAACAAAAATATACAATAATGAAACAGCACTTGCAACATACTATAATGGACCTAGACTTGAAGATGTTAATAAAAGATATGCAAGTGATGAAGATTGGCATGAAAAAGTTTATAGTTATATGGAATATTTATATAATAGATTAATGTAATAATTAATTTTAATTACTAATATAATAAAATTACCTATGCAATATTACTATATAAATGACAAAAGAAAAATTGCGAAAGGATTGAATATATATGAAAAAAATAAGAATAAAACACGAAAAAACATTTCTTGCTTTTCTAATAATTTTATTAATTATTTTATGCCTATGCTATGCTAACATAGCATATTCATATTATTCTAGAGAGCAGTTTTTTAAGTCATCTTTAAGAATTGCAAACCAAAATCAAAATTCTGTATTTAGAATAAGCAAAATTTTTCTATATAGTAGTGCTAATGCAATTGATAACAGTGAAAATCAATCTTTGCAAAATTTAGATATTTGCCAGTATACAGATATTTCAATAACAGTAGACAATACTTCATATATTCAAGACTTAACTACAACTAATACTGTACAAAAGCTTTACATTGATAATATTAATATAAAAACTAATTCTAGCTCTGGCCTTCAAAGCTTAAATTATAAGAACTTTAATAATTTTGCAACCTTTCAAGATATTTCAAATCCAACAGATGGGACAATAAATTTTAATATTATAAATACAAATGAGCAAAATGACCAAGCAGATTATAATTTGCCTACATTTTATGCAGATTGCTCAAATCCTATCACTTTAGGATACTTAAATAAAGGAATCGTTAAAGGCTTTTCTGTAAATAACGAGGTTAACTCTTTGGTATTTAATGGTAAATTATTACAGTCTGCAAATGTTAACTTAGATGACATTGGTTTTACCTTAACTTTTGATATTCATATTATAAATTATGATAATGATAGTTTTGTTTATCATGCAAGTGTTGATGGTAATTTAAATAATGAAAATAATGGAATTTATAATGGTTATTTGTATCAGGGTAAGAACAATACTTCTGGTAGCGAATATGACTTTTTTAAGGAAGTTGATGCACAATAAATATTTAATATGAACTTTAGGGACATTCCTTAAAGTTCATATTAAAATATAAAGCAATAATATATAATTTATAAGAATTGGGTGTAATTATGAAAAAAAAGTTTCTAAAAATAGTAATTTTAATTATTTTAATTATTCTAATTATAAATTTTATAATTTCCAGAATAAATACTATAAATAAATTAAAAGAAAATATGACTAATACAGTTGAGAATTTGTTTGAAAGTATATCATCCTTTGATTATAATAACATAAAAAAATATTTAAAAAAACCTGATGGGTCTGATTTATCTGATCAAGAACTTCTTAACTTCTTGTATAACACCAATCTATATAGAGCTATGCTAGTACAAAATAATACTAAAGCTTTCAGCATTACTCCTAATATTAATTACTTCAATACTAATAATAGTACTGCAATATTTAAGTTTAATACTATTAGTGGTCAAACAATACAAAATGAACTTAAATATGTTCATAAGGATTTAGATGAATATTTAATTGCTGACAAAATACAAGAATGTAACAAAGAAAAAGTTTCATATTCTATGTTTTTAGATTTAGCTAATGGTGATACTATTAATATCAATGGTACTAACGAAAGTGGTATAACTACATATGAAGTTCCTTTTATAAAACTTTATAAAAATGATGATAATACTGCAACATTTGAAACTTTTAAAGAAATAATAGAAGATTTAAAATTAAATGCTATAGATATTTTGTATGATACAGTAGATTCCTTAAAAAATATTAATGAAAATTATGATATTAAATGGAATGATGATTATACTGAATTTTCTTTATATTATGATTCAAATAAAAATTTTATGCCACTAAAAACTATCTTTATAGGCTCAGTTGTTTACACACAAGTATTTAATGGGGTTTCTGACTGGCACTTGAAAATTAATTATTATGATTATGAAACTAAAGAATTACTAAGCACTGAAACAATTAGATAAATATGTCGGACTAATGAACTTTAAGGAACGTCCCTAAAGTTCACTTTATATGGCTTAAAATCAAATTTAAAACCAATAAATTTATGAACCTTCATATTTAGAAAGTTATTAATATCATTCTTGGCAAGTGCAGAAATATCTTTTATTCTACTAACTCTATCATTGAAACTAACTAATGGATTAATATATCTTTTTTTCCCTTTTACACTAGTACAATAAATTTCATTATTAGGTACATCACTTTTATATACAGAATCTCTTGTCGAGTTTTGAAAATTCTCAAATGCATTTCTTATATAATTATCATCACAATTTTTTATTAATTGTATTATTTTAGTTTCTGAAAATTTATATAAATCATCAGCTGTAATGTATTTTTTTATATTCATTGATTTCATAATATCTGCAATAAATTGCATACATAATCTATCTTCGTCTTCAAACCAACGCGGCCATAATTTTGAGATATTATGTATAAATTCTTCGCATACTTTTATATCTTTAAACGAAAGTTCTGCTATATCATCTTCATTTTTTAATATAGTCACATTATTATAATATTTTTCAATATCTCTAATGTCAAATATCTTTACTTGATAAAGTCCTCCAGATAAAGTATATTCAAATCGATCAGCACTTAACTTTGGTGTATCATTGTCTGCAATTGGATAAATATGATAGTCCGAAACTTCTTCAATTTTTATATTATCTCTTTTTAATAAATCCATTATTTCCTTTGAGTTTCTAATTATTTGCTCTGTTCTTTCTTCTGTAGATTCTTGATGTTCTGAATCCCCATTCATGAAATCAATGCAATGTTTAAAAGCAGGAGTAGCAATGTCGTGGAATAATCCAGCTATAGTCTGCTTAATTCTAATACTGTTTGAATGTTTACTAAATCATCTGGCTTTGTTATCTTATGTCATTTATTAGCAATTGCTAAAACCTCATTTTTTTCTTTACTTAGAGTTAGTCTCTCAAACAGTATACAACCTACAAACCATATAGTTCGTAAGTTGCTATAATTTGGAGGCGTCGGGCGGATTCGAACCGCCGAATACAAGTTTTGCAGACTCGGGCCTTACCACTTGGCTACAACGCCGTAATAATTTAACAGTTATATTTAATTATATGTTGTAGCCCTTATTTTTATTACTCTTTATTTTATATTTGTACAATATTTATAAAGCATAGATGCAACTTCTGCACGCGTTGCATTTCCCTTTGGGTTTAAATATCCGGTTTGAGCCATTTATAACATTTGAGCCTACAGCCCAATTCATTCCCCATTTTGCAAAATCTGAAATTTTATCTTTATCTTTATATTTTGAAAAATCTGCTATTACTGATTTATATTTTCCTTTATATTTGCAATATGCATTAAGCATTACAGCTAATTGCTCTCTTGTGACTTCATCATCTGGACCGGAATTTTCCATTTTCATAGCCATTTACTATATTATTTTCTGTAGCCCATTTTACTGCTACATAATAATATTTATTTGTATCTTGAACATCTGGATATTTACTTTTTCCTGCAACATATGGGTATCCTTCCATTCTATGAAGAATTGTTACAATCATTGCTCTTGTTATTTTATCTTCTGCTGCAAAGGTTGTTGCATTATAGCCTAATATTATTTTATTTATTACATTATATTTTACTGCACTATAATGCCAGTCTGATGTTTTTACATCTTTATAAGGAATTTTATTTATTAATACTTGTATACTTGGTGTTGTTTCTTTATTTTTTGGTTTAGTAACAGTTTCTGGTGTTGCATACATAAATTCTTGTACCCAATAATATTTTCCATCATTTGCTCTATAACACCCTATTCCAATAGAATCATAGTATGATCTTAAAATATTATCTTTGTGCTGAGTTGAATTCATCCAAGATTTCATTACATCTTCTGGTGTTTGCTGATATATTGCTATATTTTCAGCAAGTAAATTACCTTTTTTAGTTATCGCTGTACTATAGTCATAACCATTTGGTCTTTCATGGTCGAAATATACAACTAGCTCTTCTGCTCTTTGCATAGCACTTTCTAAAAGACTTTTATCCATAGTTATTGGTTTTAGTCCTTTATTTTTTCTTTCTTCATTTACTAAGTCTAATACTTTATAAGCATAATCATATAACCTTGTTCCTTGTACATCATAATAATATGCTGCCATATAACTTCCATCTTCTTGTTTTTTTAGTTGTGTTTTGGAAATATCTAATTTTGTATTTGCCCAATATCCATTTGATACTTTTCTGTGGTCATAGAATGCACACTCTTCTAATAATACTGTTCCAGCAGGTATTGTAACATTTTCTAAGTTCCAGCAATCCCAAAAAGCTCCAAATTCAACTTTTTCTAAACTATCTGGCAATTTAATTTTTGTAAGATTTGTACAATAATAAAATGCTCCTTGTATAATTGTTTTAATTTTTCCATTGATTGTAACTTCTTCTAAATTCCCACATTGTTTAAACATTAAATATGGAAGTACTTCTGCATTTGCATTTATTGTTGCCTTTTTTAAATTTGGACATTCTTCAAATATTTGCGCTTCCATTAATGTAACAGAACTTGGAATTGTTATTTCTTCTAAGTTTTCCATATAACCAAAAGCTTCTAATTCGATAGTTGTGACAGTATTTGGGATTGTTACTTTCTTTAATCTTGATTTAAAAAATGCATCTGAACTTATATTAGTAGTTCCCCCAGGAATGGCATATACATCTCCTGTTTTTCCAGCTGGATAATAATAAAGTGTTTTTTTGTCTTTACTAAATAGTACTCCATTTATACTTGAAAATGTTTTATTTGCACTATTTACATTTATATTTTTTAAATTAGGTGTTGTTAAGGCATATGAACTTGTACTTATTGATTTTACTGATGATGATAATGTTAGTGTTTCTAAGTAATTATTCATAATTGCCTCTGTATATATGGATTCTACCTTTTCAGGTACTGTGTATGCTTTATCTTTTTTAGCATAAGGATATAAAATCATTGTCATAGTACCTTGTGGATTATAATCATATATTACATTATCTATAGCTGTTAAATGTACATTTTTAGCATCTATTGTTATTTTAGTTAATTTTTCACATTCAAAGAATGCTGTATTTCTAATTGCAGAAAGTGTCTCTGGAAATTCTACAGAATTTAAGGCTGTATGTTGAAACGCATAATATGAAATATTGTCTATACCTTTTCCAAATGAAACTTCTACTAGATTTATGCAATCTGCAAACGCTCCTTCTCCTATGTATCCCACTGTGTTATCTGGTATTATAAGTTTTTTTATTAATGTATTTTGATTAAATGCTCCTCTTTCAATTTTGTATACTCTTTTTCCTCCTAGTGTTTTTGGTATTGTTACTGTTTGCTCGTTTCCATTATATTTTGTTATAACTGCAATGTCTTCTATAGTTTCCGAAATTACTAGACCTGATACATTTGTAGTAGTAATTCTATAGTCTTCTTGAATTTGATATTCATAGTTTCCTTCTTTATATGTTGTGGTTGCTCCTAGAGTTGTTACTAAATTATTTTGAATTTCTGATTTAAAATCATTACTTGGTATTTCTGTTTTTTCTTCTAATGATGTATCACTTTTTGAAGCTTTTGCTTGTGCAAAACTATAAAAAGATAATGTTGTAAAAATAATAAATGTAAACATTAATACACTTTTAATTTTTTTCATTTTATTCATCCCCTTCTTTTCTACTAACATATATCATTTTTTATAAAAAATCAAGTAAAAATCAAGTAAAAATTCCACTTGACAACAATACATTTTTCTGCTATTATAAATATGGTTTTTTGATGTACATTATCATTTAAATTATGTTTTATTTAAATATGCAGGTATAGTTTAGTGGTAAAATAAAACCTTGCCAAGGTTTAGTTGCGGGTTCGATTCCCACTACCTGCTCCATTTTTATTTTATAAAAACACATTAAAATTATTTGAATTCATATTATTTGGCGACATAGCCAAGTGGCTAAGGCACGAGTCTGCAAAACTCTGATCCCCGGTTCGAGTCCGGGTGTCGCCTCCAATTTGAATAAGTTTAGACGGTTATTACTTAAATGATATAATATATCAATATAACCGAAATTACAGAAAATACTGTCTTTGAAAGCAGTATTTTATTTTTATATTTAACACAGAATATCAGAGATTATTATAGAAAACTATAAGTATTGCAATAAAATTGCAGTACTTTTTAGTAGTATGAGGGAAAAATTATGGAAGAAAAATACAATACTTTAGAATATTATAACAAAAACGCAAAGATATATTGTGCGCAAACATTAGAAGGAAATATGCAAGAGAATTATGATAAATTTTTACAGCATTTACCTTCTAATGCACATATTTTAGATTTTGGATGCGGTTCAGGAAGAGATAGTAAATATTTTATAGAAAAGGGATATAAAGTTAAATCAATAGATGGTTCAATAGAAATGTGTAAGTTAGCTAGCAAATATATCAATCAAGAAGTAATATGTATAAATTTTGAAGAATTGAAAGATATAAATACATATGATGGTATTTGGGCATGTTCTTCAATATTGCATGTTGAAAAAGAAAATTTGTCTGGTATTCTTATTAAAATGATAAATGCTTTAAAAGTTAATGGAATAATTTATACTTCTTTTAAAATAGGAAAAGGCTTTGAAATAAAAGAAGGAAAATATTATAACTATCTAACAAAAAACGAGATGATACAAATATTAAGAAATCTAAATATAAATGTTAAACTTATTGATTATTTTGAAACGCTGCCAGGTACAAAGAGAATAGCTAAAAATACAATTTGGGGTAATTTTATTATAAAAAAGTTTAAATAAAATAAATACCATTTGACAAAATAGAAAAATGAATGTATAATAATAATAGAAAATGAGAGCCACAGAAATGTGTGCTACCATATAAATTATATGATAAAACACCACAAAGCTTGGCAGAGCAAATGTGGTGCTTTTATTATTTGCTCAAAATTACTACTATTGCAATAATCAAGGCAAATGCTATAATAGTCATTCCTACGAAACCGTAGAAAAGTAAGTATATTATCATTAACATAGCTTGTTCTACCATATAGCACCACCTCCATTCTCACAGCTAGAACTGTGTATGTAAAGTGGTAGCACCCACACTGCTTATTCTCATTTTCTATGGTTACCAATATACTACATTTTTATATAAAAAACAAGCGAACATAGTAAAAATTTACAATTAATTTATAGTATAAATAAAATATACATTATGTGGTTGCAGTAAAATTGCAATAAATTTAAACTATACAAATCTGAAACTATGTGAAAATAGAGGTTTTTAGGCTGGTTCTTTTCTGGCCAACGCCTCCAAAAAAGGTTTGCATTTATTAAATTTTAAATAATAAATGCAAGCCATATATTTTTGTTTTTTATTATAGTACGGCATTTACAAGTATAAATAATATACATTATTCTTTATAATAATCTCCCATCTTATTTAAAATAGTATTAATAACCTCTTTAACCGTAGGTTGTGCAGAGCAAGCATAATTAAAATATTCCATTAGTGTTTCCTCTTTACAATCTAAAACCATAGATCTTGTCGCTTGAAGCACATCACATTTTATAGTATTTGGAGACCTATTATGTCTTTTGGCAATTATTGGATACAAATCTCTGTTGAAATTTTCATATCCGTTTTCTGGATGTGAATAAATTTCATAAATCATTTCTGCAATAAATTTTGTTCCATTATACGCAAAATTGTAATTAAGTTTATCAAGCTCATATTTAATTCTATTTTCTACCTTTGTTTCGTCATATTTAGTAAGCATATGTACACTAAGTAACTCCAGTTTTTTTACAACTTCATTTAATAAAACTGGTTTTTTAAATATAGCACTAATATAAGGATTATTCTCAATATATGTAGTAGTTTTAGTATTACTACACATAGCTATTATAGAATTTTCATATTTTTTAATTTCATTCCTTGTAAGATATTTAATAAAACTAAAACCTGAAAGTAGTGGTAAATCTAAATCTAATAAAATTAAATCTACCTTTTGTTCATTAATTACTTCAATTGCCTCCTTTTCTGTAAATGCAATACTATACACTCTAATATCATAAGTATTTTGTGAAATATAATTCACTATTCTTTTGCATTTTTCTGGATCGTTTTCTACTACTAATAAATTTATCATATTTTTCCCCCCTACTATATAGACGGTTTGAAATGCAAAAAAAGTTTCAAATTTTTAAAAAAATTTTAAAAAATTTTATTTTTTTTTACTTTTAATATTATTTTTTATAAAATATGCTACAATTTTTTAGATCGAATATGATATTATGCGTGTTTATGTATTTTTTTCAAATAATATAGAAATATATTATTTTTCTAAAGAAAATCCTTAATGTTATTAGAAAAAAGGATACTTTGCTTGTATCCTTTTTTCTATTTTTTTAACTTTTTTTAACTTTTTTTGTTCTTTTTGGTTTTATTTCTACATTTTTTGTAGCTTCATCATCTGGATTCCATTTTTCTCCAGGTTTTGGTTTATTCCAAGAAATATAATCACAAGATTTTGGATTATTTTCACATATATAATAATTTCTTCTTCTTTTTGTTTTACGTACTTGAACTTTTGCACCACATTTTGGACAAGGTACATCTATTGTTTCTACAATTGGTTTTGTATTTTTACATTCTGGGTACCCTGGGCATGCTAAAAATTTTCCATATTTTCCATATTTATATACCATCATTCTGCCACATTTATCACATTTTACATCTGATACTTCGTCTTCTATTTTTACATGCTCTAATTCTTTTTCTACTTTTTCTACCTCTTTTTCAAATGGAGTATAAAATTCTCTAATCATCTTCTTCCATTCTTCTTTTCCTTCTGCAATACTATCAAATTCATTTTCTATTTTTGCTGTAAACTGTACATTTATAACATCACCAAAATTTTCTACTAATAATTTATTTACTATCTTTCCAAGTTCTGTTGGATGCAATTGTTTTTGCAATTTTTCTATATATCTTCTTTCTAAAATAGTTGTTATAGTTGGTGAATATGTACTTGGTCTTCCTATTCCTTTTTCTTCTAATGCTTTTACTAAGCTTGCTTCTGTATATCTTGGTGGTGGCTCTGTAAAGCTTTGTTTTGGATCTATTTTTACTTTTTTTACTTCTTGGTTTTCTTTTAAACTTGGAAGCATTTCTGCTTCTTCTATTTCTTTTTCATCTTTTCCTTCAACATATAATGTCATAAATCCTTTAAATTTTAAATTCTGTCCATTTGCTTTAAAATCATAATTATCTGCTTTTATTGTAACTGCCATTGTATCATACTTTGCAGGTGACATTTGGCTTGCTAAAAACCTATTATAGATTAATTTGTATAGTTTATATTGATCTTTTGTAAGGCTTTCTTTTATACTTTCTGGATCTATGTCTATATATGTTGGTCTTATTGCTTCATGGGCATCTTGTGCATCTTTGTTTGTTTTGTAATATCTATTTTCATAATATTCATCACCAAAATTTTTACATATTACTTCTTTTGCTAAATTTCTTGCTTCTTCTGATATTCTTGTTGAGTCTGTTCTCATGTATGTTATTAAACCTATAAAACCTTTTTCTGGAAGTTTTATTCCTTCATATAGGTTTTGAGCTATTGACATTGTTTTCTTTAATGTAAAATTTAATTTTCTTGAAGCTTCTTGTTGCATTGTACTTGTTGTAAATGGTGGTGCTGGAGTTCTTTTCTTTTCTCCTTGTTTTACTTCTGTTACAATAAATTTTGCATTTTCTATTTTTGATAAAATTTCATCTACTTCTTGTTTTTTATGTAGTTCTATTTTTTTGCCATCTTTTCCAAAAAATTTTGCTTCAAATTGCTTTTTACTCTCTTTATCCTTTAATTCCACATATATATTCCAATACTCTTCAGGAATAAATTTTTCTATTTCTTCTTCTCTTTCTACAATCAATTTAACAGCAACAGATTGTACTCTTCCTGCAGATAGACCTCTTTTTACTTTTTTCCATAATACAGGACTTATTTTATATCCTACTATTCTGTCTAGAACTCTTCTTGCTTGTTGTGCATCTACTAAATTTACATCTATATCTCTCGAGTTTTTCATTGCTTTTTGCACAGCGTTTTTTGTAATTTCATTAAACGTTACTCTTGTTATTTTTTCTTTATCTTCTTCTAATATTTTAGATAAATGCCATGCTATTGCTTCACCTTCACGGTCAGGGTCTGTTGCAAGATATACTTTTTTTGCTTTTTTTGCATCTTTTTTTAGAGTTTTTATTAGTTCACCTTTTCCCCTTATATTTATATATTGTGGCTCGAAGTCATGTTCTATATCTATTCCCATTTTTGATTTCGGTAAGTCTCTTATATGTCCCATTGAAGCAACTACTTTTGTATTTCCACCAAGAAATTTCTTTATTGTATTTGCTTTTGCCGGTGACTCTACTATTATTAATTTATCAGACATTTGTTCCTCCTATTTTTTATTTATTATAGTATTCTAGACTAATTTTACTAATTTTGCAAGCTTTTTACATATTTTTCACATTTAGTAATTAATATTTTTATATTTTATACCAATTTTAAGTGGCTGTTATTTTACTTTATACTTAGCTTTATAATTAACTTTAAAATTAACTTTAAAATTATTTTTTAGCTATAAACTACCCAAATACTATTTTTAGTATTTGGGCTGATATAGTAAAGATTATTAAATATTGATTTTTAATATAATTTTTTATTAATTTTAAAAAATATTTTTACATAAATCACAAATTATATCGTCTACACCAATAGGTGTTACTTCATTGTCTTTAAAAGTTTTTAGTATTATTTCCACTTTATTTTCATCATTTGTTAAATATTTTATTTCTTTTTTCTCAAACTTTGTATTTCCTGGCAAATACTCTGTTTTTACTACACTTATTCCATATTTATTATTTTTGTTTTTTATATATTCATCTTCATTTATTCTTTTATAGTATTCTAGTTTTATTGGATAATTTATTCCTTCCTCCTCTAATTTTTCTTTTTCAATAAAAATTCCCCCAAAAAATGTTTTCAAAACTATTCTCCTCTCTTTTGTTTTTTGTGCATTTTTATTAGGTATTAAATTTTCATGTATTATGTTTTAATTTTCAATTAACATCATTGTTTTATTACTCTTATATGCACCTTTTTATATTACTATTAATTTCAATGTTTTGCAAGGATTTTTCATCGCAATAATTTACTTTTTTTGACAT
Organism: uncultured Clostridium sp.; assembly: GCA_930989765.1. Lineage (GTDB taxonomy): Bacteria > Bacillota > Clostridia > TANB77 > CAG-508 > CAG-269. Next base: position 29,154 of record CAKNNA010000015.1, read on the forward strand.
TTTACATTAAAAAATGGTTAATCTGGGACAGGTCCCGAATGACCATTTTTGGTCATTTGGGACCTGTCCCAGATTAACCATTTTTGGTCACTCGGGACCTGTCCCAGATTGACCATTGTATCGTCTTATAAAGTTATAGAAAATCCTATAATTAAGGTTGCCTTATCTGCTTTATATATATGAGTTGTATAAGTTCCATTTTCATTCTTATGTGCACTTTTATTTACTCTATAATACCATGCCACTCTATTACTATTATTTACTTTTGTACCGCTTTGCCATATTATATCATCTTGTCCATTTGCCTCTGTCCAAGTTGGGAAATTTATTGAAGATTCTGATTCATATCCATATAAATATACATCATATCCGTTTCCATCTGTGTTTACTGCAACTGTCTTATCTCCTCCTATTGATGCTTGACCCCATTTACAGTTAATAAGTAATAATAAATTTGATGAAGCTGTTGTATCACAGTATGCTGCTAAATATCCATTTGCATTTAATGTACAGTTTTTTAAAGTCATTTGTCCATTATTGTCTGCTTGAACTACTGCTCCTGCTTGTGCTGTTTTTGTTATTGTAACATTACTAACAGTGGATTTTGCTGTACCTAGTTGTGACCTACTAGTTATTCCATAACCTGTTGATGTTATACTTCCACCTGTTACATTTAGCTCTCCCCCTTCGTTCATAAGTGCTGTTGCTCCTGTTCCTTTAGTAGTTAACTGAATATTTCCACCTGTCATAGTCATTCTTCCTGATCTTATATCTACAGTATGTCCATTTGCAGAATTACAAATAAGAGTTCCCCCACTTAATGTAAATAAACTATAGTTTGATATCGTTGCCTTTTGAGGGTTTTTATATGTTCCGCTAGATATTATTAAGTTTTTATTATTTAATATTACTTCTCGACCTCCGGCTTATAGTTCCTCCGTAAACTTTTTAATGTCCCATTATTAGTAATTACAGGAGCAGTTGTACTCTTACCACTTACTGTTTTATTATTTAAATTCAAAGTCACATATTTATTTGTAGGAATTGTTACATTTTCACTTGTGTTTTGTAGCATTGTTATAGTTGTATTTACATTATTTGCAGGTACTGCATTAATTGCACTTGCTAAACTTGGATACAATGTACTTCCAATTTGAGCTACTGCAAGTTGCCAATGTGCATATAATGTTATATTTGCAGTTGGGGTATAAGTAGTTCCTGATGTTCCTATATATTTTCCATTTCTATCATACCATCCTTGGAATATATATCCACTTCTTGAGGCAGATGTTAGTGTTATACTTCCATTTGAGTAATTTGCAGTTACTGTTCCAGCTCCTTCTCCAAATGTATAGGTATTTTCACTTAAAGTTCCTACTCCACTAGTTTTTGACCAATTTGAAAATGATTTTTTAGAGCTAATGCTATTCGTTTTTGCCGTCCCACCGTTTCCATTAAATGTTACTTTATATCCTGCTGGAGGTGTTGGGTTTGAAAGTATATATTTTGTTCCTGGGTCTTGGTTTATTTTGGTTGTAGATGTGGTGTTATTATATGTTCCTCCATTTGGATTTATGGTCAATGTTTGTCTTCTATTAATTTCGATAGTAAGTGTATTTGAAGCACTATTTCCGTTTCCTACCGTATCTGTACATACATTTGCATTTATTTTTACTGTCTGAGTTGTACTACTACTTTGTGTTACAACTAAAGTATATTTACTTCCACTTCCACCAAATGTGCCTTTTGTTCCGTTTGTGACTGTTATATCGTCAGCCGTAAATCCTGTTACATTTTCACTAAATGTAATAGTATAAGTTATACTAGTTGCTGTTGTAGGAGAATTTTGATTTGCTGATATTGAAACTGTTGGAGATGTTCTATCTATTGTTATTGTAAATGTACTTGACTCAATATTTCCATTTCCTGCTATATCTGTACATTTATTTGCATCTACTTTCACCGTTTGTGTTATGCTTCCTGAGTTTGTTACTATTAGAGTATATGTTTTGTCACTTCCACTAAATGTGCTTTTTGTTCCATTTGTAACTAGTATGTCATCTTGAGTAAATCCTGTTACATCTTCACTAAATGTAAATGTATATGTTATACTACTCGCATTTGTTGGTGAAGTTTTATTTGATGTTATTTTTACTGTTGGTGATATTTTATCTATATTTATTTGTAAAATTTGCTCTTTTCCTTTATAAATCACCTTTATTGCACTTGTTTTTTCTATCAATAATTCACCATTATATTGAATCTCATTTTCATTAATATAAACTATTTTTTCACTTTCTTCTGCACTTTCTGGAAATTCTATTGTTACTTTTACCGAACTATTTGTTATTGTTCCTGAAATGTATTCAGAATTATCTGATACTTTTTTAGCTATTATTTTTACTTTTTCACTATTATTCTTTATGATTTCTTCATATTCTTCATTTATCTGTTCTTTACTTATTTCATATTCACTTTTTATTTTAGAAATTTCTATCTCTTGAGCTAAAGTTTTATTACTTACATTTACATATATGCCTATTGCAATCATCAAAAAGAATAATATTGATATTAATATAAATAATGTTATTGAACCTTTTTCACTACATGTATTATCAATATCTTTTTTCATTAATTTAAAATTTTTGACAAACTTACCATTACTATTAATCATTTTTTATACCTCATTTAAAAATTTAATTAAGTTGATAACTTAATTAAATTCAAATTTGCATTTAAATAAGCTAGTTTAATACATTTATAAAATTTTCTTTTAAATTTACTAAATAAAACAAACACCAAGTTAACATACAATTTTTTAAATTATACTTAATATAAATACCTTTTTACACAGAAAAAATACCTCAAATTTTATACTAAAAATATATTGATTTTTTTTAGTAGTAATGCTATAGTGAATCTAATTAAGTTATCAAATTAATTAGAAAAATGGTTAATCTGGGACAGGTCCCGAATGACCATTTTTGGTCACTCGGGACCTGTCCCAGATTAACCATTGATTTTTTCAAAAGTTTATGTTAATATATCTAAAAAATATCAAACTAAATCGAAGAAAGAAGGCTGATACAAATTTCAAACTTAGAATATGCTAGACAATTACTAAAAAAACATTTTGGTTATGATAATTTTAGAAAAGGACAAGAACTTATTATTTCTAATATTTTACAAGGAAATGATGCACTCGCAATTATGCCAACTGGTGCTGGTAAATCTATCTGTTATCAGATTCCGGCTATTATTTTTGATGGTGTTACTATTGTTGTTTCTCCTTTAATTTCTCTTATGAAAGACCAAGTTGATTCATTAAACCAGGTTGGTATTCCTGCAACATTTATAAATAGTTCTTTATCTTCTCGTGAATATGTACAAACTATTGAAAATATTTCTCATAATATGTATAAAATAATTTATATAGCACCTGAAAGATTATTAGTTAACAGTTTTATAAGGCTTTTGTCAACTCTTAAGATTTCTATGATTGCAATTGATGAGGCACATTGTGTATCTAGATGGGGACATGATTTTAGACCAAGCTATACTGAAATTGCAAATGTTATACTAAATTTAAAAACAAGACCTATAGTTACTGCTTTTACTGCTACTGCAACAGAAAATGTTAAAGAGGATATAATTAATCTTTTGCATTTAGAAAACCCTTATGAACTAACAACAGGCTTTGATAGAGCCAATTTATCTTTTATTGTTAAAGATGTAGAAAATAGACTTGATTTTATAAAAGATTATGTTAAAACAAATTCTGATAAATCTGGTATTATATATTGCCTAACTCGTAAGATTGTTGATAAACTGTATTCTAATCTTGAAAGTTTAGGATATAAAGTAAGCAGATATCATGCTGGGCTTTCTGAAAAAGAAAGGACTCAAAACCAAAATGATTTTGTATTTGATAAAACCACTATTATGATTGCAACAAATGCATTTGGTATGGGAATTGATAAATCAAATATTAGGTATGTAATACATTACAATATGCCAAAAGACATAGAAAGCTACTACCAAGAAGCAGGACGTAGTGGAAGAGATGGTGATAAAGCAGAATGTATTTTATTATTTCAGCGTTCTGATATAGTAACAAATAAATTTCTAATTGAAGAAACTTCTTCAAATACAAACCATTCTACAGAATATATGAAACTAAACGAAATGATTGATTATTGTAATACAGATAAGTGTTTAAGAAAGTACATTTTAGAATACTTTGGTGAAACTCCAGAATTCGAAAAATGCGGAAATTGCAGTAATTGTACAAATGATATGGTACTTACAGATATAACAGAAGAAAGCAAAAAAATACTATCTTGTATAAAAAGAATGCATGAAAATTATGGTTTAGGACTAGTTACAGATGTTTTAAAAGGTTCCAATACACTAAAATTGAGAAATTTAAAATTTAATAGTTTATCAACATATGGAATTATGAAAAATTATTCTAAAAATACTATCAAAGATATTATTTCATATCTTGTAACTGAAAATTATTTAAAATATATAGGCGAAAAATACCCAATTTTAATATTAAACCAAAGTGCCTATGATATATTATTTAAAGAAAAAAAAGTTTTTATAAAACGAAAAATAGAAAAACTTGATTCTTCAGAAAAAATTACAGAAAAAACTTCTAATACTTTTGAAGAAATTAACTTTGATAAGAATTTATTTGATATTTTAAAAAATCTTAGAATGGATATTTCAAGAATGAATAATATCCCACCTTTTATAATATTTACAGATATTACTTTAAAACAAATGGCAAATAAGTATCCTATAACTCAAGAAGAAATGCTTTCAATTAGTGGTATTGGTGAATATAAATTTAAAGAATATGGAGAAACTTTTTTAAGTACTATTAGAAAATATGTTATTGAAAATAATATAAATAAATCAAAAAATAGTTCTAATATCGAAATTAGCCAAATCTCAAATAAAAAAATAGAACAAAAGTTAATTGATAACTACCAAGAAAAAGACCTCATAAAAAATACTCCTAAAACACACTCTAAAAACAATAATACAAAAAAGGAAGATACCAAATTAATTTCGTATAATTTATTTAAACAGGGATTATCAATTGAAGAAATTGCTAAAAAAAGAAATTTAGTAAAACAAACCATAGAAAACCATTTATTAGAATGTTATAAAAAAGATTTTGATATAAATTTGGGTGAATATATAAATCCTGAATATAAAGATTTAGTATTCTCTGCAATTGAAAAAGTGGGAACAGAAAAACTAAAACTTATTAAAGAATTGTTACCACCTGAAGTAGATTATTTTAACATTAAATATTTTTTAATTGATTATTTAAAAGATCAAGGAATTAATAGCTAAAACATTAATTTTTAACGAAAATTAATGCTATAATTAGAATTTAAATTTTGATATAAAAGAGTATTTTAAAAATTTTTTTAGTTAATTTGAGCTTATCAAAATTCTCACACTAGTTTTAACAAGCTTATAATTTCCAATTTAAATTTTTAAAATACTCCTCTTAATTTTATTTTTTAAACTTTACTAAATCATCCACTTCCAATTTAGAAGCTCGTGTAATAAAATCATACCCATATTTTTCTTTCAATTTATCTATTGTTTTATCTAACCTTTCTTGTTTTTTTATATTTTCTGTTTCTTTAGTTTGCATATTATCAAATAACGAAATTTGCTTGCTATTTGTATCTTTTAATCCATCTACTCTCATTCCTACAAGTCTAATTGGCATATTTTTAACATACATCTGATTTAAAAGTATTTTAGCCTCCTTAAAAATTAATTTTGTACTTGATGTTGGCTCTAAAAGCTTTTTTTGGTGAGAAAAATCCTTAAAATCTTTATTTCTCAGTTGCACATTTACAGTACTTGCATACATATTATATTTTCTAAGCCTATATGTTACCTGTTCAGTAATTGCAAGCAGTATTTCTTCTAATTTTTCTAAATTCGTAATATCTTGTGGCAAAGTTACTGAATTTCCAATACCTTTTGGTTTTTCTTTTATATATTTTACTTCTTGATTATCTATTCCATTTGCGTATTCCCACATCATTATCCCATGTTTTCCAAATTTTTTTGCCATTAATTCTTTATTTGTTTTTGCCAAATCACCAATTGTTTTTATTTGCATATTATATAACTTTGGGACGGTTTTTTTTCCTAACATAAACAACTCAGAAACTGGAAGTGGCCACATCTTTTTTGGTATTTCTTCTTCATATAAAGTATGAACTCTATCTGGTTTTGTAAAATCTGATGCCATTTTTGCAAGTAATTTATTATGTGCAACACCTACATTTACAGTAAAACCAAGCTCTTCTTTTACCCTTTTTCCAATTTCTTTTCCAATTTCTAGGAGTGTTTTATTTTTTAAATAATTGGTCATATCTAAAAAACATTCATCTATACTAAATCTTTCTATTTTATCTGTATATTGTAATAATAATTCGTATAATTGATTAGAATACTCTTTATATATTTTAAAGTTTGATGGATATATTTTAAGATTTGGACATTTTATTTTTGCTTGGTATATGGTTTCTGCTGTAACAACCCCACATTCTTTTGCTTTCATACTTTTAGCAAGTACTATCCCAGACCTTTTAGTCTCATCTCCACCAATAACTGCTGGTATTTCCCTTATATCTATTTTGCTACCATGTTTTAGCATATATATTGCTGTCCAGCTTAAAAAAGCATTATTTACATCTATATGTAATATTTGACGCTCCATAATATCACCAAATTTATTATAAAATTTTTGTTCGCAATTGTCAATAAATAATAGAAAATTGGCTATGTAAAAAAAGAGGTTGACATGAGGATGTCCTGAAATAGGAAACCAAGAAACAAAAAATCCAGCTCAATAAGAGTT
>CAKNNA010000016.1 GCA_930989765.1 uncultured Clostridium sp.
CCTTAACTTAAAGGGACACTGATATTAAAGAGGGCTTCTCTACAATTTTTAAAGCCATGAATTGTAATAAATATTTAGATATTAGCATTTAAAATTACAAGGAGGTTTGACATTTGAAGAAAATAGGAATATATCTACTTATTTTGATTATAGTATGTTTTATTATGCCAACATTATTAACTAAAAGAGGAATAGAAGTTATAGCAAGTAATGAAAATGAATTAGAAAATAATATTAAAACTCAAGAAAATAGCAATGAAAATCAAGATGATATTTTTAACATGAGTGCTACATATGAATATAAAAAATATGGAACAATAAAATTGCTACATAAAGATACATCTCAAGTGGAAGAAGTACCAATAGATGAGTATTTATGCCATGTTGTATCTGCCGAAATGCCAGTAGATTTTGAATTAGAAGCATTAAAAGCACAAGCAATAGTTGCAAGAACATATACTATTTATAAAATAGAAAATAAGAAGCACGAAGAAGCAGATATTTGTGACGATTCTACTTGTTGCCAAGCGTGGATATCAAAAGAAGATAGACTTGCAAGGTGGGAGGAAAACAAAAGAGAAAGTAATTGGGAAAAAATACAAAAAGCAGTAACTCAAACAACAGGATTAATAATTACATACGAAAATGCACCAATAAATGCATTTTTTCATTCAAATAGTGGAGGAACAACCGAAATTCCAGTAAATGTTTGGGGAGGAACAGGATACCCATATTTACAAAGTGTAGAAACATCGGGAGAAGAAGCATATACTCAATACCTATCTGAAGTCACATTCACGAATGAAGAATTATTAAATAAATTAAAAGTAACACATCCAGAAACAGCAATAGACTTTGCAAACAATGAAGATATAAAAATACTTGAATACACAGAAAGCAAAAGAGTAAAAACAATAAAATTTGGTAATATAGAAATATCAGGCACAGAAGCAAGAACAATACTTGGATTAAGATCAACAAACTTCGAAATAACAAAAGAGAATGGTACCATAAAATTCTCAGTAAAAGGATATGGCCACGGAGTAGGAATGAGCCAAACAGGAGCAGATAGTTTAGCAAAACAAGGTAAAACTGCATCAGAAATAATACATCATTTTTATACAGATGTAGAAATAAAAGAAGTAAATGAACTTTAGGGACGTTCCTTAAAGTTCATATTTTTTTAAATCAATATGAATTTTTAAATTAATAGAAACTTTTTGTGTGAACTTTAAGGAACATCCCTAAAGTTCAAAATATTTCTTACAAATAATGTATAAATTACTCAAGAAAAGGAAATAATGTAAATAACATTATTTTAAAGGAGGATTTTATGAGAAGGAATAATAGAAAACCAAATATTCTAGATGATGATGCAAATTTAAAAATTATTAAAATAGCAAGTATAGGAGTGGGTGTGCTTGCAATTATTGTAATAGGGATACTTTTATATAGTAAAAATTTGAATGATAAAGTAAGAGAAGAAACATTAGATAGTGAGCAGATGGCAAAGATATTAGAAAATAGTCAGGATAGTATGAATACTCAAAGTGCTAGTACTGAAATTGGAAAGAGTGTAAATGAGGCAGCAAATGAACTAAATTCAGCTTCAAACCAAACAAATACTATAGCAAATAATAATACAGTTAATTCAAATAATACAAATACTGAAAATAGCATAGCAAATACTAGTAATACTGCAAATGCTGGAAATTCCACAAATTCTACAAATACTTCAAACCAAAATACTAATCAAGAGACAAGTAATTTAGATTTAGCAAAGCAAAATACAGAAAATGAAGTAAATGGTACAAATAATGAAAGTAGTAATTCTAAAGAATCAGAAACTAAAACAAAAACAGATACAACAAGTACAGAATTAAGTTTTGAAAAACCAGTAGAAGGAGACATTATAAGAGAATTTGCCAAAGATAATTTAGTATATTCACAAACACTAGAAGAGTGGACAACACATAATGGAATAGATATAAAAGCAGATAAAACAACAGTAGTAAAATCTGCAGAAACTGGAACAGTAAAAAGTATAAAAAATGATCCAAGATATGGTTTAACAGTAGTAATAGAACATGCAAATGGATTCCAAACTGTTTATTCTAATCTATTAACATCAGAGTTTGTAGTAGAAGGAGAAGTTGTAGAAAAAGGACAATCTATAGGTACAGTAGGAAATACTGCAGCATTTGAGATAGCAGATGAACCACATTTACATTTTGAAATAATAAAAGATGGCACTCGGAGTTGATCCAAGTATTTATATAAAATAGAAAATCAAAATTCTAAATGAAATATGTTAAAAATCATATAGTAAAAAAGTTAAAAAAAGCTAAAATTAATAATAGTCTAATTAAATTAATAGTGGGCTAACTTTAAAAATTTACCTAAACGAATTTTTAAAGTTAGTCTTTTAATATTGATTATTACATTTATATTACATTTTTGGAAAAATATTGTTATAAAAAAATATTATTGATATAATTTGGGTATAATTATAAATACGAAGGAGGAATCGTTTATGTTAAAATCAAATGTTGGATGGAGTACAAATGTAGATAGTTATACACAAGGAAAGGAGTCTGCAGCAAGTGCTGTAGTAGATTTAATGCAAACTAAAGTTGCATTTTTATATACATCAGTAGATTGTGATGTAGAAAAAGTTTTAGAAGGAGCAAAATCAGAACTTGGAACTGCACCAATTATTGGATGTACATCTAGTGCTGGTATTATTGTTCCAGATGGATTTATTTCATCAGACCATGGATTTACAGGAATTTTAGCTTTAGGTGATCCTGATATGAATGTAGGAGTTGCAAGTCAAGAAAGAGGAGAAGATCCAAGAGAAACAGGAAGAAAAGTTGCAATTGAAGCTATGAAAATGGCAGGAAGAGAAGATGCACCAAGCTATTTTTATATGGTAGCATCACCTGCAGAAGAAGAATTTTATATTAAAGGAATTGAAGATATTATAGGAAGAGTTCCAATATTTGGAGGAAGCGCAGCAGATAATACTGTAGAAGGAAAATGGAGTATATATACAAATGACAAAGTATTTAGTGATGGAGTTGCAGTTGCATTTTTCTATACAGATAAAAAAATGGCAAATGTATATACAGGAGCATATCATGAAACTACAAATTCAGGAGTTATAACAAAAATAAAAGGACATAGAACATTAGTAGAAATTGATGGGGTACCTAGCTTAAAAAAATACGCATCTTGGACAGGTAAGAAAATGAAAGACTTAGAAAGAGATAATCTATTAGTATCTACAATAACAGCACCACTAGGTGTAAAAGATAGATTAGGAGATTTAATTGCAATTAGACATCCAATGTATGGAAATGAAGACGGTTCAATGAATATAGGAGCAAATTTAGCAGTAAACACAGCAGTAATTCAAATGGAAGCATCAGTTGATGAATTAATAGACTCTACAGGAAAAACTTTAAAAGAAACAAACAAAATGCTAGGAGAAGAAGCAGGAGCATATTTACTTGTTCATTGTGGAGGTAGAAGATTAGGAATAGGAGACAGAATAGATGAAGTCGCAAAACAACTTAAAAAAGAAGCAAAAGGTGTACCATTTATGACAATATTTACATTTGGTGAATATGGAGTAAAAGACCATGGTGCAAATACAACAGGAGGATTAATGCTTTCATTTACAGCTTTTGCAAAATGAAGAGAAGGGGAAAAACCACAAACTCGGGAAAAATATGTATGAATGTACATTTGAAAACTATAAAACCAAAACAGGTGATATAGAAGTTATGGTTTGCAAAAATGTATTAAAAAAGGAGGAAGCAAGTATGAAAAATTTAATAGGATATGAGTGGAAAGATGCATCTAATGGAGCGACTATAGAAGTTGTAAATCCGGCAACTCAAGAACTAATTGACACTGTTCCAAATGTTACTGAAGAAGATGTAGATACAGCTGTAAAAGTAGCAATACAAGAACAAAAAAAATGGGAGAAAAAGTCAATATATGAAAGAGCAGATATTTTATATAAATTTGTAGACTTAGTAGAAGAAAACAAAGAAAGACTAGCAACTCTTTTATCAAATGAAACAGGAAAACCAATAAAAGAAGCTAGAGCAGAAATTGCAAATGTAAGAATTGGAACAAGAGGATTTATAGAAAGAGCAAAACATTTATATGGAGAAAGCATTCCAGCTGGAACAGAAGCAGGACAAGAGACAACAATGCAAATAACAAAAAGATATCCAATAGGTGTAATTGCAGCAATTATACCATTTAATTTCCCAAGTGATTTATTCTGCCAAAAAGTTCCACCAGCATTAATGATGGGAAATAGCATAATAGTAAAACCTTCAAACTATAATCCATTAACTTTAATAGAATATGTTAAATTAATGATAGAAGCAGGAGTTCCAGCAGGATGTATTCAAATATTAACGGGAGACGGACCAAAAGCTGGGCAAGCATTAGCAAGACACCCAGGAGTTCATCTAGTATCATTAACAGGAGGAACTCAAGCAGGAATCCAAACAATGGGAACAGCATCTAAAAATTTAACACATGTAATGTTAGAATTAGGTGGAAATGATGCATTTATCTTCTTAGAAGATGGTGATATGGACTTAGCTGTTAAAGAAACAATATGGGGAAGATTATATAATGGTGGACAAGTATGTTGTGCAAGTAAAAGATTTTTAATTCATAATTCTAGAAAACAAGAATTTATAGATAGAATGAAAGATGTAATTAATAATCTAAAAGTTGGAGACCCAATGCAAGAAGATACTGATATGGGACCAATGATAAATATAAATGCAGCTAAAAGAATTGAAGACCAAGTAAATCAAATGGTTGCAGAAGGTGCGACAATAGTTTGCGGAGGAAAAAGAGAAGATGCATACTATTATCCAACAATATTAGATAATGTAACAAAAGACATGGAAGCCAGCAAAGACATGGAAATATTTGGACCAGTAATATCTGTAATAGGATTTGATGATGTAGAAGAAGCAATTGAAATTGCAAACCAATCTTCATATGGTCTATGTGGATGTGTAATATCAAAAGATTATTCAAGAGCAATGAAAATTGCAGATAGACTAGAATGTGGAGGAGCTGTAGTTAATGGTGCAAGTTTCTATCGTTCATTCGAAATGCCATTTGGAGGATGGAAACATTCAGGAATTGGAAATGAAGGAGTTCTAACTACACTTCAAGAAATGTCAAGAGTAAAAACTATAGTGCTTAAAAATATATTATAATTTATTACTGCTTAGCTGTAAAATCTATTTGAATTTATTTAAATTGATAAAGGTTAAGCAGTATATGCTGTTATTTAAATAGTAAATATTATTAAATTATAATTATATTAAAAATAAGCTTTGATGCTATAAAATGAAAGGAAGATTAGTATGAAAAAAAAGGCAATAATAATTATTAGCATAATAGTAGTTATTTTAATTATAATAGGTCTTGTATATTTTTTAGTAATAAATAAAGACAGTGAAAATAATTCAGGTAATACAGGCAATGATGAAACGGTACAAGAAGCAGGAACATCAAAGACAAATAAGTTATATGAAAAATTATCTGAAAGTGATAAATACACATTTGAAAAAGTATTAAATGATGAGAATAAGTCTAAAACAGTAAAATCAGGAGAAGTAGCTTATAAAGAAGAAACTGCAAATGGAAAGACTTATAAATATATAGTAAAGGATGGAAACACATATTTATTACAAGATGATGCAAAACAATATTATAAATATGAAAATAATACAATAATCCTTTCAGAAATTACAAATAACTTTCTAAAACTTCAAAATTTACAATGTCAAACAGGTAAAGAAGAAATTGAAGGTAAAAGTTATGAATATGAAGAATATCATAATTATGGTGAGTTTTTAGTTAATACAAATTTGCAAACAGCAGGAGCACAGATGAAAACTAGATTTTATTATAGTGGAAATAATTTAAAATATATAAAAACTATAGTAAATGATACAGAAGAATTATTGAAAATTGATATTTCTTATAAGGCAGATGAAGCTTTATTTGAAATACCTTCAGACTATAGTGATGCTGAAAATTCATAGTAATTAATTTATAATTTTATTTTAATATTTAAAAAATTAGTCAAGTTCATATAAAATCAATTTAATAATAGCGTTTTTTTGATTGATTTTATGAATTTATTATACAAGGAGGAAGAAAAAATGGCTATAAAATTTGTTTTAAATGAAACATCATATTTTGGAGAAAAAGCAAGAGATGTTTTACCAGAAGAAATAAAGAAAAGAAATTTTAAAAAAGTATTTTTAGTAAGTGATAAATCTTTAGTAGAAGCAGGAGTAACAAAAAAAGTAGAAGATATATTAAAAGATGAAAATATAGAATATACTCTATATGATGAAATAAAACCAAATCCAACAATAAAAAATGTACAAGATGGAGTAGATGCTTGTAAAAATTCAGGAGCAGATGTAATTGTAGCAGTAGGAGGAGGCTCAAGTATAGATACAGCAAAAGGAATATCAATTGTAATGACAAACCCAGACAGAAGTGATATAAGATCATTAAATGGAGCATCAAACACTGTAAACCGTGGAATGCCACTAATTGCACTTCCAACAACAGCAGGAACAGCAGCAGAAGTTACAATAAATTATGTTATAACAGATGAAGAAAGAAAAGTAAAAATGGTATGTGTAGACCCAAATGATATTCCAATAGTTGCAATAGTAGACTCAGAACTAATGGCATCAATGCCAAAATCACTTGCAGCAGCAACAGGGATGGATGCATTAACACATTCTCTAGAAGGATATATAACAAAAGCACATAATGAAATTTCAGATATGTTCCATCTAAAAGCTATAAAAATGATATTTGAAAATTTAGAAAAAGCAGTAAATGATAAAGATGAAAAAGCAATAAACATTATGGGAATGGCACAATATATAGCAGGAATGGGATTCTCAAATGTAGGACTTGGAATTTGTCACTCAATGGCACACCAACTAGGAGCAGTATATGACACACCACATGGAATAGCAAATGCAATGTTATTACCAACTGTACTAGAATATAATGGAGAAGTATGTTATGAAAGATATGTAGATATCTTACAAGCTCTAGGATACCCAGCAGAAAAATATACAAAAGAAGAACTAATAAAAACACTAGTAGAAAGAGTAAGAACTTTAGGAGAAATTGTAGGTATAACTCAAACAATTGCAGATTATGGAACAAAACTAGAAGACATACCTATGCTTGCAGATAAAGCAATGGAAGATCCTTGTAAACCAGGAAATCCAAGAGAGACTTCAAAAGAAGATTTCATAGCATTATTTAAAAAAGCAATGTAAAATATTAAGTGAGAAGATGTTCTAAAATCTCAAAAGGGACGACAATGTCTATTTAAGTTAAGAAATCTTAATTTAATAGAGTAGCCAAAATAATCAATAATAGGTATAATTTAAAATATATTCCGTTCGACTGGAATGAAGAATAGAGTTTGTTAGGCTTTCGAATGAGGAATGTTCATGGTACCCGAAGAATGAGGGGGTCTGAATGAAAGAGGCTCATGAGAAAGCCTTACAAACTCTTTCTGAATGCAAAGAGTAGGAATATATTTTAAATTATACCTATTATTGATTATTTTGGCGGATACAAATATTTTTCTTAACTTAATAGCATTATTGTCGTTTCTTTTGACATTTTAGAACACTCTACTTATACTACACCTTATTTAGCATTTTCAAAAACATTATAAACATCCATATATTGTTTTTTCAAGTTAATAGGTCTTAAATTTGGATTAGTAAAACAATGCATAGTTTCGCCTGTAAGAACGATTTTGCCTTCTTTCTTTTCTGTTATTTCATAACCCATTTTAAGTCTTACACCATTAAATTCTTTAACAAATGTTTTTATTAAAATAGTGTCTCCGAAATGTTACATGATGCTTAAAATCGCAGTTTACACCTAAAACTGGTATAGTTATTCCAATTGATTCTAAATATGCATATGGAATATTTAGTTTTTCTAAAAATACACATCTTGCTTCTTCTAGATAGCGAATATAGTTAGAATGATGCACAATTCCCATTCTATCTGTTTCATAATAATTTACTTTTCTTTCATAAATATAATCCATTTTAGTTTTCCTTTCTTGCTACAATTTATGGCTTTTAATTTAATACATAGCCTTTTATATGTGTTTTCAAGCCATAAATAGTAAATATTTCATATATAATAATTTTGTTTTTTATATTATAATACTAGAAATATGATTTAACAAGTGGTATAATATCAAAAAATAAATTGAGGGAGAGTTTTTAATATTTATATTAGGAGGTTTCATGCAAAGAACAAAATTAAAAGATAGAGTTTTGCCAATTTATTCTAAAGGTGAAGAGATTTTTAATATGACATCACATATAGTAGGTGGAGTATTAGGAATAGTTGCAACAGTACTTTGTATAGTTTTTGCAGCAATAAATGGAAATGTATATGGTGTAGTAAGTGGCTCAATTTATGGATTTACTATGATTGTTTTATATACAATGTCAAGTATATATCATGGTTTAAATAAAGAAAGATATTCTAAAAGAGTATTCCAAGTTTTAGACCATTGTTCAATTTTTTTACTTATAGCAGGTTCATATACACCATTTGCTTTATGTACTTTTAGAGAATATAATATGGCTTTAGGTTGGACAATTTTTGGAATTATTTGGCTTATGGCAATTATTGGTATTACTTTAAATTCAATTGATATAAAGAGTTTTAAAAA
The DNA here is from genome assembly GCA_930989765.1 of uncultured Clostridium sp. GTDB lineage: Bacteria > Bacillota > Clostridia > TANB77 > CAG-508 > CAG-269. Next base: position 8,798 of record CAKNNA010000016.1, read on the forward strand.
ATTTTCAATGATATGTTATTTAGGTATGGGATGGTGCGTAGTTTTTACAATTAATTTATTACCTAAATTATTGGGAAATGTTGGTTTTATTTTGCTTTTACTTGGAGGAATTTCATATTCTGTTGGTGCAATTTTGTATGGAGTTGGAAAAAAACGTAAATGGATGCATTCAGTGTTTCATTTATTTATATTATTAGGTAGTATATTGCAATTTTTCTGTATATTGTTTTATGTAATGTAAAGTAAAATAAATGAGATATATATTAAAATAATTATTATGAGAATTAATGGAAAGGAAATTAATTGATGAAAACTAAAATAGGGAAAATAGTTATAATAGCGCTATTGATTATAAATATACTAATAAATATTGTAATTCCAAATTTTTCGAATGGAGTTAACATAGAGGATAAACAAAACATTGGAAATAATATAAGTGTAACAAACAATGAAAATGAATTGTATAATGTTAAGCAAGATGTAGAACAAGAAAAATTAACAAAAGAAAATTTACAAGAATTCTATTTAGACAGTATAGGTATGAGAATATACATAGATAATAACTTAATAGAAATAATATCAGGACTTGAAAATGGAGATGAAAGATTAAAGGATATAGAAAACAAAGAAGAATATTTAAATTTATTTAATAATAATGGAGTATTATTAGATGCAGTTGATAAATTAGGAAATGAAGCAACAAGAGAAATAATGGTTATGGAAACTACAAATGCAAATTATATTCTTATGGAAAATTTAAATAGTATGGATGAAAACAAAGTACAAATGTATTTTCAAAGTTTTGTAAATTCAATTAATAATACTTTGCAAAATACATCTAATGAAAATACAAATACGGAAAATTCAACTCAGCAAAATATGAGCCAAGGTGATATGAAAGAATTAAAAGATGGAGAAGTAAAAATTACAGATAGCAATTTAGTAAAAACAGAAAATGGGAATATATATTTTCATATAAAAGCAGATTCAAAAGTAGAAGGAAAAAGCATTAAATTATCATTATACTATACAATAATGAATCAAAAATTAATAACAATAAGCAATAGATATATAGGAAGCGAGATTGATGAGCAGGCAGAAAGTAATTTAATTGAAAATATTTCAATAGATATTTTAGAGCGAAATACTAAATTAGAATGGCAAATAAGACTTAGCAATTACCTTTCAATTGGTATAGTAATTTTAATTGGGGTTGTTATACTATTAATTAGAAGAAGAGATAAAAAGAAACTAGATAATACAATTGAAGATAACACTATAAAAAGTTATAAAAAATTTGGCGGAATCTTAATTTTATTTTGGCTTTTATGTATATTCCAAATAATAATGACTTCAATTGATTTATTAGGCATACAAAACTTAACTAGCATAAATTTTCAAATTGTAACAATAATTGTACAAGATATAGTAATATTATTAGTTAACTTATATATGTTAATTCGAGAACTAAAAGTAGATAAGCAAACACCTAAAAAATTAACTAGAGGATTAATAATTATAGGTAGTGTTACAATTGCTTTATTAATCATAAGAAATATTTATATTGGTTGTACAGAAGAAATGATAGACATTAAAAATTTAATATTACAAACATTTTACAGTATATTTTCTAATGTAATGTATGTTATAATATTAATAGGATATTTACATTTTTCTCAAAGAGTAAAAATATATTATGGAATATCTGATAAAATAGAATATACAACTTTTAATGAATTTATAGAAAATATTAAAAATATATGGAAAAATAAAAAGAGCAAAGTAAAAATAAAAAAAGGGGAGAAAGATGTTAGCAAAAGCGATAAGAAGGAATTATAAATGGATTGTATTGCTTATATGTAGTGTAATATTTATTGCAATATTAGAAGATATATATGAAAAAGAGCAATTAGAAATAGATATAGAAATTTATAAAGCTGTAGTTTTAAATTTGCGAGTAGAATGGCTTACAGGAATCATGAAATTTGTTACAAATATAGGTGGTGCGTATGCATTAGTACTAATTGCAATTTGCTCAATAATTTTTATAAAAGATAAAAAAATTGGAATTTCAATAACTAGTAATTTAATAGTTGTAACAATATTAAATATAATCTTAAAAAATATAATAGAAAGACCAAGGCCAGAAGGATATAGATTAATTGCTGAAACAGGTTATAGCTTTCCTTCTGGACATTCAATGGTGAGTATGGCATTTTATGGATTTATAATATTTCTAATATGGAAAAAAGTAAATAATGTTAAATTAAAATATATATCAACAATATTATTAACATTGTTAATACCATTAATAGGTTTTAGTAGAATATACCTAGGTGTACATTATGCAAGTGATGTACTAGGTGGATTTGCAATTGCAATTATATATTTAATAGCATTTACAAGTATTATAAGAAATTATTTGGGTATAAAGGAAAATGTTATGATTACAAGAAAGAGAGTAGAATTTATTAAAAAAAGAAAGAAATTAAGAAACAGTTTTAAATATGCCTTTACTGGGATATTAACAGCACTAAAAAAAGAGCAAAATATGAAAATACATTTTATAATAATGTTAATTGTTATAATTGCTGGAATTATCTTTAAACTAAACCAAATAGAATGGCTTATTTGTATAATACTATTTGGTCTTGTTATATCATTTGAATTAATGAATACTGCAATAGAGCAAACAGTAGATATAGCAATGCCAGAGAAGAATGAAAAAGCTAAAATTGCAAAAGATGTTGCAGCAGGAGCAGTTCTGATTGTTGCTATTATATCAGTAATATGTGGGCTTATAATATTTATTCCTAAAATTATTGCTTAAGATTTTACTAATTTTAAATTTTACCTTATAAGGAAGGAAAAGGTAGTTTATGAAAAAACAAACAAGAAAACAGAGAAGGAAACAAAGGCAAAAAATTTTAAAAAAAAGATTGATGGCAGTTTTTATTTTGATATTGGCAATTTTTATAATATATAGTATTGCCAAATCTGTTTTGCAAAAAGATACAGAAGATAATTTAGTTGAGGCGTTTTCTTCTATTGATAAAATGTTTGAGATAGCTCAAAAATCTGCTATTGGAAATGTAACCACATATATAGTTTATGGTACACATTTTAATATAGAGGGTAATTTATCACTTCCAGAACAACATGAAGAATTAAATGATGTACAAATTGTTGCTAAAAATGCATCTGATGATGAAATAGTAATAGATGCTAAATATACATATGAAAATAATACAATTAAATTTTCAACATTAGATACTATAAATACAGGTTTAAATTTAGAAGAATTAAAGGTAACAGATTATTATATATTTGTAAAAACAATAGATATAAACAATCAAGCAAAATATTATACACTTGCAAATGATACAGAATATGGTGAAATTAATTATTATACATTAACTCGTAATAATTCAAACAATAAAATTTATATTAATTTTAGTAAAGAAAATGATATACCATTTTTAGGTTTAAATGTTAGAACTTCAGAATTACCAGAAAATGTCTATGATGTTGTAATTGACCCAGGTCATGGAGGAAATGATGGAGGGGCAGTTTCTGGAAGTTATGAAGAAGCAAGTATTGTGTTAAAAACAGCTTTAAATTTAAAAAGAGAATTAGAAAAAATAGGTTTAAAAGTATTACTTACGCGAGATGGAACAGAATCTTCTGTAGAATATACAGCAAATAATATGTATGATGAAAATGGTAGGGTAACACTTGCAAATGAATCAGGAGCAAAACTTCTTATATCTTTACACTTAAATAGTAATGAAGAAAAACTTTCTGTTGGTGGTGTTGAAGTTTATGCACCAACAAATTGTGATTTAAGTTTTGCTAAAATGTTAGCTCAAAATATTGTTTCAAATGCTAATACTAATTTTTCACAAATGGAAAGTTATAAAAAAGAAGAAGGAGTTTATGTTCGTGAGATTGATGTTACTTCAAGAAAAAATAGTGTGAATTATAGTAATAGAAATTATAATGCAATTTTTGATGAAGTTCCATATTTGTATATTTTGCGAGAAACAGGTGGAATTGCAACAGGAGCTTATGTAGATGGTACAAGTCCTCGGATATTCTGAAAATAAATATCGTAATTCAAATGTTGGTGTTGAGAGTTATTTAATAGAATTAGGATATATGAATGTTAGAAAAGATTTAAACAATATTGTAAATAATGAAGATTTGTATGTTGAAGCAATAGTCAATAGTATAAAGGAATTTTATAAAATTTAAGTTTATAGATTAAGTAATTTAAGTAAAGAGGAGCCTAGGGAAAGTAAAGACTTTCTCTAGGCTATTAGTTAGTAGTAGATTTTTCTTAAGTCCCAGGCTGCGACAAGATCTTGATCATATCCAGCAGCAATTGCATAAAATAACTTTTTTGTTGGAAGGTGATGAAACCCAATTGAACTATCATATACAATAGCTTCTCCAGAATCAAAGCCTAGTATGATAATATAACTACTGCCTCTTCTTCCAAAATCATTATGATAGATAGAGTTACCGACTCTTACTGGTACAAAGATATTTTTCTGTATATTATATATAATATCTTCAACATACCAAATACGACAGTCTGCATATTCTACATCCTCTAAAATCATATTGGCAATTCCACGTATCACAGAATCGATAAGGTAAAAACTCCTGTCAATTCCAACAGGTTTACCATAAAAAGAAATCAATTCTTCAATGGTTTTAAAATTTGCCAATTCATCAGAAGATAACTCTTCTTTAATAAGATTAAAATCAAGTCTTGGTGATGAAAGTGCTTTAGCTAAATTTTGAAACTGCCATTGCCGGTATCCTTTATAACATAATTCTGAAATCCATTCTTCCATTGATAAATTGATATCAAAGTGATTAAGAATGTACTTGGTTACAAAGGCAATACAACCTGATTCGGATATTGTGCTAACTGCTCCAAATGGAAGAGATGCAAGTCGTGGGTTGGTACTTAATGGAACTTCATCAGGAATTCCTGTGATAATGTAACTGAAATCATTTAATTTAGAGTAATTAAATGTTTCAATTGATCCTGCTAAACACCTACCAGCTTGACGGCGTGTTAAAGACCGTGCAAGTTTTTCTGTTTTTGATACTTTGTAAGGTTGTAATTCAAAATCTTGCATAATGTGTCCTCCTTAAAAAAACAAATATTTGTTACACTTTTATTATAGTTTAAATTTACATAAAAGTCAAATTTCATTCAAGGGATATTATTCAATTTGTAAATTATAGTTTTTAATAAGGAAAAAATGAAAATAATATTGATAATTAATTTAAATTTAATTATAATAATATCAAAATAATAATAAAAAAAGAAAATTTTTAAGGAAGTTGATAATATTGAGTATCAATAATTTAACTAATCTTGAGGAATTAGAAAATATAAGTCAAATTATTAAAAAAAGTAAAATTCAAGAACTTGATATAAAAGGTAAATGTTTTTTTAATTGTAATGAAAAAGATATAAATGAAGAAAAATTAGAATTTGTAAACTGCAAATTTCAAAATTGTAAATTAGAAAATACACAAATATTATATAGTAATTTTAGCAATATTATATTTGAAAATTGTGATTTCTCAAATTGTAATTTTAATAATTCAAGCTTTATAAATGCGGAATTTATTAATTGTAGATTAATAGGTTCAAACTTATCGGAATCAGTTATTATGAATGTAAAAATTGAAGAAAGTAATTTATCATATGCAAATTTATCAAATTGTAAAATGAAAGATGTAGAAATAAACAATTCAAATTTAGAAGTTTGTAGCATGAATGAAAGCAATTTATCAAAGGTAAGATTTATAAAAAATAATTTTAAAGAAGCCCAATTTTTTAAGACAAATTTGAATAAAATGGATGTTACAAGTTGTAATATTGAAGGAATTGTACTTGATATAAACGGTTTAAAAGGAATGATAGTAAATGAATTTCAAGCGATGGAACTTTCAAAATTATTAGGTATAATAATTAAATAATATTTGCAATTAAATTTTATAATATATTAAAATTATTACTTTGTAGTATCTAGAAGGTTTAAATTTATTATATTATAATTGTAAAAAATATAAAAAAAGGAAGTGATAATTATGAAAAAAAGAAAAATTATAATTATAGTTTGCTTAATTCTTATAATAGCAATACTTACAGCGGTTTATTTTTATATATCAAGAATGCCAAAAAATGAGCCTCAAAGTGTTTTAGAAGATTATATATCACAAGTTAATGAAAAAAATTATGAAGGGTTATATGATTTAATTTCAAGTACTTCAAAAGAAAATATATCTAAAGAGGACTTCATAAATAGAAATAAAAATATATATGAAGGTATAGATGCAATGGATGTAGAAATTGAAATTGAAAGTATAGAAAAAGAAAATGGTGAAGTAAAAATATCATATAAAGAATCTATGTATACATCAGCAGGAGAGATTGAATTCGAAAATCAGGCAAGATTTGTTATAGAGGATAAAGAATACAAATTACAATGGTCTTCAGCAATTATATTTCCAAGTTTAAGAGAAACAGATAAAGTAAGAGTTTCGACTATTACATCTGAAAGAGGAGAAATATTAGATAGAAATGGAAATAAATTTGCAGAAAATGGTACTATTTCAAGTGTGGGAATTGTACCTGGAAAATTAGGTGATACAGAAGAAATAAAAAATGAAAATATAAGTAAAATTTCTGAGCTAACAGGAGTTTCTATTGATTATATAAATAATGAGCTTTCAGCATCTTGGGTTAAAGATGATGTATTTGTTCCAATAAAAAGTTTAGCAAATAACGAAACTGAATTAAAAGAAAGTCTTCTTCAAATACCGGGTGTGCAAATAAATCAAACAAATGCTAGAGTATATCCACTAGGAGAAGAAGCAGGACATTTGATTGGTTACATTCAAAGTATAAATGCAGAAGAATTAGAAAGTTTAGCCCAAGAAGGTTATATGTCTTCAAGTGTAATTGGAAAATCAGGGCTAGAAGCAGCATATGAAGATAGGTTAAGAGGAAAAGATGGTGTAGAAATATATATCCAAGATGAAGAAGGAAATAAAATTAGAACACTTGCAAAACAAGATAAAGAAGATGGAGAAGACATCAAACTAACAATAGACATTAATTTGCAAAAAGAGTTTTATGAACAACTAAAAGAAGACAAAGGATTTTTTGTTGTAATGGAACCACACACAGGAGAAATTTTGGCATTAGTTAGTACACCAACATATAATTCAAATGATTTTGTTTTAGGATATACTAACGAAGAATGGAATAAGTTAAATAATGATGAAAATAAACCATTATATAATAGATTTTTGCAAAGGTATTGCCCAGGGTCTACATTTAAATCTATAACTGCAGCAATAGGTATTACAACAGGTAAAGTTACAGCTAATACAACATTTAATTATTCTCGGAAAAAGTTGGCAAAAAGACTCAAGTTGGGGAAATTATAATATAACAACATTAACAGCATATAATGGAGCAAAAAATATAGCAAATGCCTTATTATATTCAGACAACATATTTTTTGCACAAGCAACTTTAGAAATAGGAAAAGAGCAATTTTTGCAAAGTTTAGATAATATAGGATTTAATAAAAAATTAGATTTTCCACTAACACTTGCAACATCACAGTACAGTTCATCAAATCAAAGTTTATCAGAAATAAAATTAGCAGATACAGGGTATGGCCAAGGTGATTTACTTGTAAACCCTATACACATGGCATCAATATATTCTGCTTTTGCAAATGAAGGAAATATGGTAAAACCATATATAGAATATGAAGAAGGAAAACAAGAAATATATGTAGAAAATGCATTTTCAAAAGAAGCAGCAGACGAACTACAAAAAGATTTAATTCAAATTGTAGAAGGTCCAAATGCAACAGCAAGTGACATGAAAATTGCAGGTCTTACAATAGCAGGAAAAACAGGAACAGCAGAACTAAAAACCTCATATGAAGATACAGAAAGTGGAACTTTAGGTTGGTTTGACTGTTTTACAATAGGTAGACAACAAGGAGACTTACTTATAGTTGGAATGGTGGAAAATGTACAAAATAATACTGATGGAGGAAGCCATTATATAATTAGTAAAATAAAAAATGTTTTACAATAAAATAGTTATATGTAAAGGTTTATTGCATTTTAATAATTAGTTAAAACAAACAAAAATATAGGTATAACAAATATAGGGAAAATAAAAATAAAAGAAGGTAGAAAAATGAATGAAGAAGAAATAATACAAAATGCAGGAAACAAAGAATATATATTAAAAGCAGTAAAAGAAAGTCGGAAAGAACTTAGAATATGCAAAAGAAGAATTAAGAGATGATGAAAAAATAGTAAAAGAAGCACTTATGCAAGATGGAGAAGCACTTGAATTTGCAAGTGATAGACTAAAAGGAAATAAAGAAATATTGAGCCTAGCAATAGAAACAGCACCTTGGACAATATGTTATGCATCAGAAAAATTAAAAGCGGATAAAGAATTAATGCTTAAAGCATGTACAAACTATGGACAAGCATTATATTTTGCAAGTGAAGACTTAAGAGATGATAAAGATGTTGTAGAAGCAGCAGTAAAAAATAAAGGCATAATCATAAAATATGCAAGTCATCGTTTAAGAAATGACAAAGAAATAGTAAGATTAGCATTAGAGCAAGACAAAAAAGCATATCAATTCATTAGTGCAGAACTTAAAAATGATGAAGAATTTAAACAGGAATAGAGAACTTTAGTTGAACTTTAGGGACGTTCCTTAAAGTTCATAATTCCGTTTGGATTACAATTTTTCAAAATTGCCAAATTATTTTTACCACCATTTGGCGCAAAAGTTATATAAAAGCTTAATAATAAAATGTTATTGTTATGAAAAAATTCAAGATATAGCAAAAATAAAGATTAACAAATGATAAAATATTTAAATAAAAAATTGATAAAAGGAGAGATGTAAATATGCAAGAGAAAAAAGAAATGAACAAAAAAGTTAAAACAATACTAGTTTTAGTAATAATATTGTTATTAATAATTACAGGAGTATATGCCATAATTGTAATTAAAGAAAAGAATGATGGTACAGGAAATAATCTAGTATCAGGAGATATGACAGAACCAGTGCAAAATGAAGTATCAGGAACTCAAACAAATGAAGAACAATCAAACTATAATTTTACAATGCAATTTTTAAAACTAGAAAATAATAAGAAAAATCTAGTATATAGTCCACTATCAATAAAATATGCCCTAAAAATGCTAAATGATGGAGCAGAAGGAAATACAAAAGCTCAAATAGAAAATGTAATAGGAAACTTAAGTTTAAGTAAATATAATAATATAGATAATATATTATCACTTGCAAATGGTGTATATATTAAAGATACATATTCAAAAAACATAAAAGAAAGTTACAAAAACATATTAGAAGAAAGATATAATGCAGAAATAAATTATGACTCATTTAATAATGCAACTAATGTAAATAATTGGATTGAAAACAAAACTTTAGGAATAATAAAAAATATGTTAGAAGATTCATCAGTGCAAGATGCAAAAATGTTATTAATAAATGCGCTTGCAATTGATATGGAATGGAAAGAAAAGTTTGATGAAAGTGATACATATGGAGAAAACTTTTATCTAGAAGATGGAACAAAAATGGAAGCAAGTATGATGCATAAGCAAACTACAGATAATAGTACATCATATTATAAAGACGAAAATGTTATTGCACTTTCAATGGATTTAAAAGAATATGATGGAAATACTTTAGAATTTATTGCAATAATGCCAAAAAATGATTTACAAGAATATATTAATACACTTACAAATGAGGAATTAGATAATATATTAAATAATCTAACACCAGCATCTAATACTGAAGATGGTTTAGATATTTCAATACCAAGATTTTCTTATGATTATAATTTAAAATTAAAATCAGATTTAATAAACATGGGAATAACAGATGCCTTTAATTCAGAACTGGCTAATTTTTCAAATATGTCAACTGAAGAATTATATGTAAGTGATGCACTACATAAAGCAGATATAGATTTTACAGAAAAAGGAATTAAAGCAGCTGCTGCAACTGTAATCGTAATGAAAGAAATGGCAATACTAGAAGATGAAACAAATCCAATTGAAATAAAAATAGATAATCCATTTATGTATTTAATTAGGGATAAGCATACAGGAGAAACATGGTTTGTAGGTACAGTTTATGAACCAAACTCTTGGCAAGAAGATATAAAATCATAAAGAAGGTTGTAAGAGTAAGTTTTAAAGGAAGATAGCAATGTCTATTTAAGTTCATTTTTTATCTTTTCCCTTGAAAAATAAAAAAAACTATAGTACAATAAGAGCGTTAAAAATCTAAAAATAATGGAGGTAACATTATGCCAAGGATAAAAGCGGAAATAGTTTTAAGTGCAATACTTGTAATACTTATAATTGTAATGTGTTTTGTCATAATTTTTAATGAAAAAGACGAAAATATAGAAAATCAGCAAGTTGCAAGTAGTGTAGAAAATAATTTAGGAACAACTCAAAAAGAAGATGAAAGGATAATTGAAGAAGAAAAAGAAAAAAGTCTAACACAAGGGAATTTAGTTTGTAAATATGATGAAAAAATAATTTATGCAGATGATTCTAAAAAAGCTATCTATTATTTTGATACCAATAGCAAAGAAGGCAAAAAAATAGTAGATTTAGAAACAAGTATAGATAAAATGTATTTTGATGGAGAAAATATATATTATTTTCCAATTTATGGACAAGGTAATGGAATATACAAAATAAATTTAGAAGGAAATATTGAAAAATTATTTAGTGGAATTACATTACAAATGTGTATATATGAAGATAAGATATATTATGTAAATCAAATAGGATATGACAGTATAAATAATAATCCTCAGGGAACACTATGTGTTATGGAAAAAACGGGAGAAAACCAAAAAGAAATAGCAAAAAATGTAAAAAATTACTTTTATATAGAAAACCAAAAAATATATTACACTACACAATCTAGGCAAATGTATCAAATAAATATAGATGGAACAAATCAAGTAAAGCTACTAGAAGGAAGAAAATTTCCACTATCAGTAGAAAACAATAACTTAATATATATAGACTATGCAAACCAAGGAATGACAACACAAATGAATCTAGAAACAAAGGAAGAAAATCAAATAGGATTATCTGGAAATACTCATAAGTTTTTAGGAACAGAATATATAGACACAATAGCAACATTAGATGATTTAACAGAAGGAAAGCAAGTATCTAAATTAAACCAAGAAACGGGAAAATTCGAGGAAATATTAGCAATACAAAATCCAGAAGCAGAAATTATATATGTATCAGAAAAATTCGTATATTATAAAGATGAAGATTCTAAAGTCCATAGAATAAATATAGAAACTAAAGAAGAAACAGAAATGCCAAACCTTGAAAATTCGCAATTTTTATCAAACAAAAGCTACAAAATACAAACAAAAGAAAATGAAAACAAAGAAGTTATAATTATATACAACTTAGACACAGAAGAACAAATAGAAATATAATGTCCAAAATGTCCTTTTGGTGACAGTCCCCAAAAGGACAAATAAAAAACAAGGCAGAGGAGATAGTATGAAATGGAGCTTATCAAGAAACCAATATAAGGGATATAATATCTATAGTATGAAAAAATATGTGGATAAAAAGAGAATTATATTTACAGCAATATGTATTCTAATAATTATAATTGCATTAGCAATGATTACATTTTATTCATTAGATACAATAATACGAACGAAAAGATCACAAGAGTTTGTAGCACAATTAATAGAAAATCAAAATCAAATACAAATGCAAGAAGAGATAAAAACAGAAGAAGAGACTAAAAAGTTTAATCAAAGTAAAGAAAATATTGAGAATATATATTCTTCAGAAACCAAAAAAGCATATTTAACTTTTGATGATGGACCATCAAAATATACAAAGAATATATTAGATATTTTAAATAGTTATAATATAAAAGCTACATTTTTTGTTTTAGGCTCTAGAGTAGATGCAATGCCAGATATGCTTAAAGAAATTTATAATCAAGGAAGTTATATAGCAAATCATGGATATTCACATGTTTATCAAAGTATATATTCTTCAAAAGAAGCAGTTCTAGATGAATATAATAAAACAGAAGAATCCATTAAAAAAGCTTTGGATAATCAAAATTATAATTCACATTTATTTAGATTCCCAGGGGGTCTTGCTGGTGGAAAATATGCAGATTTAAAAAAGGAAGCAAAGGCATTATTGAATGAAAATCATATTTTAACTATAGATTGGAATGCTTTAACAGGAGATTCAGAAACAAGTAATCCGTCTCCAGATGTATTAATGAAAAATTTAAAGGTTACTACAAATGGTAAAAATAGTGTTGTGATATTAATGCATGATACAGCAGCAAAAAAGGTAACTGTTGATACATTACCACAAGTTATAGAATATTTAAAATCTGAAGGATATAAATTTAAAACTTTTTATGATGAAATAAATATGTAATAAGAACAGAAAGGAGATAAAATACATTGCCAAGAAAAAAAATAGAAAAACAAGATGAATTAGAACTTTTAATGGAAAATCTTGGACTTGACTTAAAAAAGGTAAAAGAAATTTCAAAAGGGTATACAGAATTAAAATACAGAATTCCAAAAAAATATAATGGAATAAAGCAATATAAGCAATATAGATATATTGATGTAAAAGACATACAAATATTATTATCTCCAACGAATAGATTAGATGACATCGAAGACAAATATAAAAATGCAAGTCCACTATACGAATATTTACTAAATGATACGGAAGAAGAAAAAGAAAAATATCAAAAATTAATAAGTATGTTAAAAGAAACAAAAATAGAAGCAATTGAAAAAATAGAAAAAGAGCAGGAAAAATTATTAAAGACAATTCCTTTTAAAGTAAAATATGAAAGTAATTATTTATGGCAAATATATTATTCAGAGTCAGAAGATAAATACTTTATGATAGTGCCAACAAAAGATTCTGATTATTCAACATTTTTTTATTTATTAAAAAAACAAACTGAAAAAAGAAAAAATGCGAAAATATTTGTTCCAATTAGCAATGTGGATTATTCAAGAACTTTTTTTAGTAAAACAGAATTTGAAGAAATTGAAAACTGTATATGGCTATTTACCAAAGATTGGCCTTTGATATATGAAGTATATGACAAAGAAGAAAATTTAAGTCTTCAAATAGTTGGTGAAACTAATGTATATGATAAGATAAAAAGTTTATATAAAATTAAAATAGATTTAAAAGAAGATGCTAAAAAACTTTATAAATTGTTAAAAGCAATGTTCATATTGCAAACAGACTTACCGAATTATTTTGAATTTAGAACAAATGTAAATAAAAAAGGAAATCTAGAATTTTATTGTAGAAACCAAAAAGTTGATTATAATAGATTATCAGAATTTGTCAGAAGTACCTATATTGAAGGTATGGAAAGAACAAAAAAAGTTTCAGAAAGAATTGAAATAGATAATAAAAGACTAGAAGAATTAAAACAAATATCTGCAATGCAAGATATAGAATATTTAGAGAAAGAAAAACAAATTTCTACATTTCTAGAATGTAAAAAGAGCTTTTTTGGAAAATTTAAATATTATTTTAAATATAGCAAAAAGAATAAGAGAAATAAAATAAAGGAAAATAATCCATTAGAAGAAATAGATGAAAATATAGAAAAAAAGCCAAAATTTAAGAAAAATAAAAAAGAAGAAAATTTAGATGTAAAAGAAAATTACACAATAGAAGAGCTTATTGATAACTATAAAGAGTTAGAGTTAAAAGAAACAGAATTTAAAAATATTATAATGGATATAAATGCAATTAAACTAAGAAACAAAAATATGGCAAAAAAGATAGAAAATGCAACATCATATATAAAAGAAATAGATAGCCATAAACGTAGTATATTTGAATTTTGGAAATATAGTAACAAAGATGAAATTTCGGTCCTTCCAGAAGGAGAAGAAGAAGAGGTAAATGTAATTAAGAAAATTACTAAAATATTTGATTATAAGCAAGATTTAGAGCCTTTAGGAAAAGAAATGGATAGAATCCAAAGAAGAAAATTAAATCAAGATGAAACAGATAGTATTTATGTTGCAACAACTAATTTAATAGATATCTTAAATAAAGTAAAATTAAATGAAATTTTACCTAAAGAAATTGAATTAAGTTTAAAAGAACTAAAAAAACTAGAGCAAAATCAAAATCGATTAACAGAGAGTGAAGAATTTGATATTTTCGGAGGAATTGTTTCTGATACTAGAAATCAAAGAAAAATTGCAAATAAAAGCCATAGAGAATTACCAAAAGATATTTTTAATATCTTAGAAATAAATAAAAATACTAAAACAATAGGTTATAAGCTTGCATTAGAAGAAGTTATAAAAAATATAAAACAAGCTATAGGCAAAATTAAAATTACGGAAGATGCTCCAGTATATAAGGCAATGAATGAAGATGATATTAATAAAAATATGTTTAATATATTTAATTTTAATATCGAAAGTGAAACCAATGAAGCAATAGCCATTAATGATGAAGATAGTATAACTTTATATAAGTTAAATGTAGAAAAAGGAATGAATGTGGTATTATTTACTAATTGTATATTTTATGATAATCAAAATAAAACATTGCCTGTTGGAATGGATTTGTCAAGTAAAATTATAGTTGATATGGCAAGCTCAGAAATTAAAAAAAGAAAGATTGCATCATTTGGATTAGCAAGGCTTGAAGATGAGAAAGATGACTTTGCGGATATAAAAACAGTGCATATAGATGTTTTAGAAATATCTATAAAGTAATTAAATATTATAATTTATAGATTTTTTACGATAATAAATTATGAAGAATAAAAAATTAACAGTAATTAAATAAAAAATACTTGTAAAAAAACAAAAAATGTGCAATAATAATTATGTAATGAAAATTGATAACAAATAAATACAATAAAAAAGAGGAGTATGTTTATAAAATTTTAAAGAGAATAGAAGTCATAGGCTGTAAGCTTCTAAAAATAAAATAAACAGAAGGTAGCTTTTTTGTAGATATTCTGAAAATAACTTTAAGAATATCCGAAGTAGCCCGCGTTAAGGCTAAAATGAGATATAATTTATTTTAGATAAATTATAATTAAGGTGGTACCGTGAGCAAAACTCGCCCTTATAAAGGACTTGAGTTTTGCTTTTTTGTATGTTATAAACTGAACTTTGGGTGAACTTTAAGGAATGTCCACAAAGTTCACACTAAAATTTAAAGTAAAGGAATGATTTTTATGAGTAGTAAAAACAAAAAAGAATTAACAGAAAAGTATAATCCACAAGAATTTGAAAACCAACTTTATCAAAGCTGGGAAGAAAAAGGATATTTCAAACCAAGTATGGATAAAACTAAAGAAAGTTATTGTATTATGATGCCACCACCAAATGTAACAGGAAAATTGCATATGGGACATGCATTAGATGATACAATACAAGATGTTTTAATTCGTTTTAAAAGAATGCAAGGATATAATACTTTATGGCTTCCAGGCTCAGACCATTCAGCAATAGCAACAGAAGCAAAGGTAGTTGAAAAGATTAAAAAAGAAGGTAAAACTAAAAAAGATTTAGGAAGAGAAGGCTTTTTAAAAGAAGCATGGGAATGGACTGAAATTTATGGTGGAGAAATACAAAATCAACAAAAGAGACTAGGATGTTCTTGTGATTGGGATAGAAGAAGATTTACTTTAGATGAAGGGTTATCTGAGGCTGTATTGGAGGAATTTGTAAATTTATACAATGATGGCTTAATATACAAAGGTAAAAAAATGATAAATTGGTGTCCATATTGCCATACATCTATATCTGATGCAGAAGTTGAATATGAAGAAGAGCCATCACATTTATGGCATATAAAATATAAAATAACAGGAACAGATAAATTCTTAACAGTTGCAACAACAAGACCTGAAACAATGCTTGGAGATACTGCTGTTGCAGTAAATCCGACAGATGAAAGATATAAAGACTTAATTGGAAAAACTTGCATATTACCAATAATGAACAAAGAAATACCTATAATTGCGGATGAGTTTGTAGACAAAGAATTTGGAACAGGTTGTGTAAAAATAACACCAGCACATGACCCAAATGACTACCAAGCAGGACTTGCACATAACTTAGAAATAGTAGAGGTTTTTGATGAAAGTTCTATAATGCTTGACTTAGTTCCAGAATATAAGGGAATGAAAGCAATTGATGCAAGAAAATTGATAGTAGAAAAGCTAAAAAGTTTAGGAAACTTAGTAAAAATAGAAGATTATACACATAATGTTGGAAAATGCTACAGATGTCATAATACAATTGAACCTAGAATTTCTGAGCAATGGTTTGTGAAAATGGAAGAACTTGCAAAACCAGCACTAGATGTAGTATATAATGGTGATGTAAAATTTATACCAAAAAGATATGAAAAGACATATTTTAATTGGATGGAAAATATACAAGACTGGTGCATATCAAGACAATTATGGTGGGGACACAGAATACCTGCATATTATTGCGCGGAATGTAATCATATTAATGTAGCAAAAAAAGCACCAGAAAAATGTGAAAAATGTGGAAGTACAAAATTACATCAAGATGAAGATACTTTAGATACATGGTTTAGCTCAGCATTATGGCCATTTTCAACACTAGGCTTTCCAAATGAGAATTCAGAAGATTTAAAAACATTTTATCCAACAAATGTGCTTGTAACAGGATATGACATAATATTTTTCTGGGTAGCAAGGATGGTATTTTCTGGACTATATGCAATGAAAGAAAAACCTTTTAGTGATGTTTTAATACATGGAATTGTAAGAGATAGTCAAGGAAGAAAAATGTCAAAATCACTGGGAAACGGAATAGATCCAATAGAAGTAATAGAAAAATATGGTGCAGACAGCTTAAGATTTTCAGTTTTATCTGGAACTACTATGGGAAATGACATAAAATATATGACAGAAAAACTAGAACAAGCATCAAACTTTGCAAATAAAATATGGAATGCGGCAAAATTTGTAATAAATAATTTAGCAGATGAAGACGATATAAAAGAATTTTATAAGAAAAATTATGATGAAAAAACATCTACTTTCAAAAAGGATAACTTAAAAATAGAAGATAAATGGATAATAAATAAATTAGAAAAGTTAGTTTGCGAAGTAACAAATAATATTGAAAATTATGACTTAGGAGTAGCACTAGACAAAATTTATAATTTTATATGGAATGAATTTTGTGACTGGTATATAGAAATGGTAAAACAAAGAATATATAGTGAAAATAAAGAAGAAAAAGTCATAGTAAGTTTCTGTTTAGATTATGTATTAAGAACTGCACTTAAATTATTACATCCATTTATGCCATTTGTAACAAGTAAAATATATGAAAACTTAGTAAACTATGACAATAAAGAACTAATGGTTTCAGAATGGCCAGAATTAAAAGCAAATTATAAATTCGAAGATGAAGAAGAATTTATAGAAAAAATAAAACAAATAATTGTTGAAATAAGAAATGTAAGGGCAAATATGAATGTTCACCCATCAAAAAAAGCAGAATTAATATTTGTAACTAAAAAATATGAAAGCCAAATGTGGGAAGCAAAAGACTTTATTTTAAAATTAGGTTTTGGAGAAAAAATTTGTATTCAAGAAGACAAAGCAGGAATAAAACCAGATGCGATAAGTATAATGCAAGATGACATAGAACTATATATGCCATTTGAAGGATTAGTAGATATAGAAGAAGAAAGGGAAAGATTACAAAAAGAAAAAGAAAAACTAGAATCTGAAGTTGCAAGATGTGAAAAAATGTTATCAAATCCTGGATTTATAAACAAAGCTCCAAAAGAAAAAGTACAAGAAGAAGAAGAAAAATTAAAAAATTATAAAAATTTACTTAAAAATGTAAGTAATAGAATTGAAAAAATAAAATAAAAATAAGTTGTTAAAAAGTTGCCAAAGGGGACGGAGAAAAATGGCAACTTTTTAGCAATTTATTTTATTCTAATTCACTAAAACCTTTTTGGTTTTCTTGTATTATTTGTTGCTCATCTTTTTGTTGTCTATTTTGTGCTATATCTTTATTAGTTATTGATGTATTTATTGTGGCTTTTCCAATCTCTTGTTCTGAAAAAAGGTTTTTTTCTATTTTGTCAAAAGAGAAATAATCCAGCATTTCTCCTTGATGAATATTTTTATTTAATGCAATTAATTGGATTAAATCATATCTGTCTGGAACTTTAAAAAAAGTCAAATCTTTTGGAGATATTACAGTATTTATCATTACAAAGTTATCTTCATCATTAATATTTTTTCCAAATTTTTTATATAATACTTTTCTATAGTAATCAATCTTACTTTCTCCAACTGTTACTGGAATAGAACTTTCTCTTTCTTGTCTTAAAATCCCTAAAAATAGTCTTTCTGGAGCAAAATTACAAGCATATCCAAATGATGAAGCACCAGCTGATGTAAAATATACTTCATCATTTTTACCACTTTGTTGTTTTGTATAGTCACCCGTAATTTTTAAATTTTTTTCCAAAAAATTTACTGCTGCATATAATTCTGGATTAATATTCAAAGGACTTCCTAATCCATTATTTTTTATATTTTCAATCATACAACCATTACATGAATGAGTAAAAAAACCTTTTTGTTCAATTTCATCAAGTGTAAACAAATTAATGCCATATATTTTTCCTAATAATTCTTCAATAGAATAATTAATGTTTTGATCATTTGTTAATGAATAGTAGACAAAAATATCACCAAGATAGCAACAAAATACATCTATATCATTACAAGAGTATTCTAAAAGTTTTTCTAAAAAATGATTATCATTTAGTAATCTTTGAATTTGACTTGTCTTTAATTTATTATGTGTAAATTTACCTTCTATTTTTTTTACTAAATTTTTTAATAATCTCACAATAAATTCCTCCATTGATCTATCTTAAATAAATTCTTGATTATATTCTTTTGGATAGTTATTTTTTCTAATTTTAATATAAAATTACATTTTTTTAAATAGTGTCCAATTGGGGACTGTCCCCAATTGGACATTTTTCCAAATTTTAACAAAAAACAAAAATAATGACAAAATAAATTTTATAAAAATTCACATAATATTAATATAAAAAATTAAAAGGAGGAAAAATGTTGATGAAAAAAGTTATTGGTATGATTGGAATTTTTACTATTCTAATAACATTTATACTTACAGGTTTTACTTATGCAGATTCTCTTGATACTATAGATGTAAAAGTAAATAAAGAGCTTGTTCGACCAGGAGAAGAAATTACAGTTAATATTGATTTTGGACAAGATTTAGGTGCATATACATTTGATATTAATTATGACAATAATTTATTTGAATATGTAAGTTCAGAAGGAGGAACGCAGAATGATACAGGAACAAAAGTAAGAGTTGTTTTTTATGATTCTACAGGAGGAACTGCTCCAAGAACAAATATGCAAGTAATATTTAAAGCAAAAGAGGGGATAACTACATCTAATCCAACAGAGTTTACAGTAGTAGGAGAAGGATTAGCAAATGCAGATGCATCAGTTACGTTTGATGATATAACTACACCGATAATTAAAAGTGTAACAGTTGAGCCAGAATATGTAGATTATACATTTAAGTTAGAATATACGGGAGATATAATAAAAAATCAAGAAAAAGAAATGAAGCTAGCTTATTTTTCACCGATGGGAAAATATTATGAAAATGTAAGACTTATTGCGGAAGCTACAACACCACAAAATGCAAATGTTAAATTACTTGCTCAAGATCAAAGTAATTTAGAACATGACATAATTCAAAGTGGTTGGGGAGATGCACGGAGGAGATAAAATAGGTGGAAAAGATGCAGGACAAACTTTAAATGTGAGGGGAATTTTTAGTGATACTGGAAATTATAAAATAACATTAAAATTAATAGATAGAGATAATTCGGATTCTGTTATAGCAGAAGAAACATTTGAAATTGATGTTAAAGAAGAAAATGAAATAAATGTTCCAGAAGAAAATTTACCAGAGGAAAATCTACCAGAAGAAAATAATCCTGAACAAAATCAAGAAATTGAAAATTCTCAAAATCAAATTAATGAAAACATAAATAGTGCATCAGAAATGCCAAAGGAATTACCAAAAACAGGAAATAATATATATATACCAATTGTAATAATTTTAGGAATAGTACTTGCAGTATTTATTTACTATAATTATAAAACTACTAAAAAATAATTTTGAAAAATTTAAACTTTATTTTACTAAAAAATATTTTAGACAAAAATTAAAATTAAAGTTTAAATTTTTTTACATAAGGAGAAAAAAATGAATGGAAACAAAAAGAGAAAGAGTTTAGTAAATTTATTATTACTTATTTTAATTTTATTTATATTAATATGGTTATGGGCAGAAAAAAGTGAAGAAAATAGGATAACTAAAATTTCCGCTTCTGATAAAGCAAACTCTATTAATATAAAGGAACTTACTGAAGAATTTAAAGATATAGAAACAAATATTCAAAATACTAATGTAGAAAATACAAATACTAATGCAAATTTAAATACAAATATAGAGGAAGAAACAGAATTAAATAAAAATATAAGTGAAAACAAAACAAATAATAGATATCAAGAAAATACTATTCAAGAAAATACTATTTTGAAAGAGTACCAAGGCTATAAGGTAGAAGCTAAACTAGAAATTCCAAAAATTAGTTTAGAAACATATATATTAAAAGAATTTTCAAGTAACGCATTAAATGTATCAGTAACTAAATTTTGGGGAGCAGATGCAAACAGTGTTGGGAATTTATGTGTGGCAGGACATAACTTTAGAAACACAAATATGTTCCATGATCTAAAAAAGCTAAATATAGGAGATAAATTATATATAACAAATAATACTATGGGAAAAATAGAATATCAAATATATGAAATAGATATAGTTTTACCAAAAAATGTAGACTGTTTAGATCAAGAAACAAATGGAACAAAACAAGTAACATTAATTACTTGTACAAATGATTCTGAAAAAAGAATAATAGTAAAAGCAAAAGAAGCTATTTAAACAGAAAATAAGAATTAAAGAAAGGAAAAAAATGAAATCTAAAAAATTAATAATTATTTTAATTGTAATTGTACTTATTACAATAATGATATCAATATATTTAAAAAATGAAAGTATATCTAATGCAAAATCACAAGGAATAGAAAATTTTCCAAGTAGTTATAGGCCTTATCTAGAATTGCTTGCAAAAAAGCATCCAGACTGGAAATTTACGCCACTATATACAAAGCTAGACTGGAATTATGTAATATCACAAGAAAATATATTTGGTAAAAATTTAGTTCCTTTAAACTATCAAGATTCTTGGAAAAATACAACTCCTGGTCAGTATAATGTAGAAGTAGATAGTGGGTGGGTGGACAGTTCAAAACAAGCTGTAGAATATTGTATGGATCCTAGAAATTTTTTAAATGAAGTAAGGATATTTCAATTTGAAAATTTATCATATGATGTAGATACAAATAATTTAACTGGAATAGAAAAAATACTATATGGAACAGAATTTTATAATGCCAAAGTTTCTTATTATGATAGTAATGGAAATAATATATCTATGCAAGAAAAATATTCTGATTTAATATTAAAAGCAGGAAAAACTTCATATGTTAGTGCATATCATTTAGCATCAAGAATTAAGCAAGAAGTAGGCCCATTTTTATCACATAGTTCTATAAGTGGAATAGTTCCTGGTTTTGAAGGTTTATATAATTTTTATAATATTGGAGCAACAAGTTCATCTCTTCCAATGGGAGCAATTAAAAATGGGTTGCAATATGCAAAAGATGGTAAAGGAGCAAGTGAGGAGACAAAGAATAAATATCTTATACCGTGGAATACAAAAGAAAAATCAATTACAGGAGGTGGAATATTTATAGGGTCTAGTTATATAAATAAAGGACAAAATACAATATATTTACAAAAATTTCATGTATATGATACTTCTGGAAGTGAACTTTTTTGGCATCAATATATGACAAATGTTTTAGCACCATATAGTGAATCAAAATCTATTTATAATGCTTATCAAAATTCAGGATTATTAGAAAATAGCCTCAATTTTATCATACCTGTATATGAGAACATGCCAGAAATCCCTGTAGAAAGTCCTAATATTAAAGAAACAGATTTTATTAAAGATAGTACTAAAGTATATTGTAATAGTAGAGGAAATGTAAATATCAGGACAGGTCCTAGTACTTCTTATGAGATATTAACTACGGTAACATATCAAGATAAGATGACTAGAATAAAAAAAGGAACAAGTCAAGGTGATGGATGGGATAAAGTTGTTTTAGAAAATGGAATAATTGGTTATATTTTTGCATCTTATGTTTCTGAACTTTCAGAAATTAGTATAGAAAAAATAGAACTTAATATAGATAATACAACTATGCAAAAAGGAGAAAATAAAAAGTTAGAAGTAACTATATTCCCACAAGAAGCAAGTAGCCAAAAAATAATATATTCATCTAGTAATCCAGAAATTGTAGCTGTTGATACTCAAGGAAACTTGCAAGCTATAAAGTCTGGTAAAGCAACAATTACAGTTAAAGCTGAAGGAAGTGATGTAAAATCTGAAATTGAAATAACTGTATATAGCAAGGTAGAATCTATAAATTTAAATTATAACGAAATTTATATTCAAGTAAACGATAGTTTTAAAATCGATGCAATTATTATGCCAGAAGATGCAACAAATAAAAAAGTTATTTATAAAGTTGAAAATAATAATATTGCTTCAATAGACTCTGAGGGAAATATTTTAGCATTAAATATAGGGAAAACTGAAATAAAAGCTATTTCAGAAGAAAATGATAGCTTAAGTGCAACTTGTATTTTAAATGTGGTAAGAAAATTAGAAGAACATGAAATTAGTTTTGATAGTAGTGTTAATGTAAACAATTTTCAAATAACAGGTATTGACTATAATAAAAATACGGTTTTAGATATGAAAAATAATATTACAACAGATTTAGAACTCGAATTTGTAAATTATAAAGGAGAAATTTTAAGTGATAGTGACAACTTAGGTACAGGAAGTAAAATTAAAATAAAAGAAAATGGAATTGTATTAAGAGAATATAAAATTGTTATTTATGGGGATACAACAGGTGATGGAAAAATTAATAGTGTTGATTTACTTGTACTGCAAAGGCATATTTTAGAACTACAACAATTAGAAGATGTATTTTTAAAAGCTGCTATTATAAATAAAACAAATAAGAAACCTACTTCTGTTGACTTATTATTAATACAAAGGCATATTTTGGGATTGCAGTATATTGCACAATAGATTTAGATAAATGATTTTTTATTAAACTAAAAAATATAAATGGTAGTTATAGTAAAAAAATCGACAAAAAAGAAAGGGAGGGACTTTAAATGTTAGATAAAAAGAAATTATTAATTTTAATAATATTTCTAATTTTAAATATTTTTGAATTTAGCTATAGTGTAAAAGCAGAAATAGAAAGTACAATTTTTTTGGAAAGCAATAAACAGTTTTTAGAAAATGGCGAAGAAATAGAAGTAACTGTAAATATAGAAAATACTAAAATAGCTGCCTTTGACTTAAACTTACATTTTGATAGTAAAAAGTTAGAAATTGTATCAAGTCCCGAAAATTCAAATGTAGTAGATGACAGAATTATTTTCGTATGGTATGATGAAAAAGGTGGAGAAAATAGTAAACAAGAAGAATTAGCAAGTTTTAAATTTAAAGCTATTGATGAAGGAATAGCAAATTTTGCGGTTGATGGAAATTGCTATACAGAAAAAGGGGAGAATGTAAAAATAGATTTTAAAGAATTGCAAATTCAAATAGGAGAAATTTCAGAAGAAAATATAAATTTAGAATTACAAAAACAAAAAGAAGAAGTAAAACAAATAGATGAGGCTAAAAATAATGCAAAATTACAATTTTTGAGAATTGATAAAGAGGGATTAAATCCTAATTTTAGTAATGATATTTTTAATTATTATTTAACAGTAGATAATTCAGTAAATAAGATAGATATTTTAGCAGTACCAGAAAATACTAATGCAAAAGTTGAGATAACAGGGAATTATAATTTGGTAGATGGGTTAAATGTTGTTAAAATTCAAGTCACTTCTCAAGATGAATCTATAAAAAATATATATGAAATAAATATTACAAAAACAAAAAATTTAGAAGCGGCAAATACTAATTTAGAAACACTAGCAATTGAAAACGAGTTGTTATATCCAGAATTTAATAATGATGAAACAACTTATAAAGTTGAAGTTTCAAATGAAGTTACTAAACTTAATTTGCTTGCAATTCCAGAAAACGAAAAAGCAAGCATTAGTGTTTTAGAAAATGAAGATTTAAAAGAAGGAAATAATGATATAAAAATTTTAGTAACAGCAGAAAATGGATTTACTAAAAAAGAAATTATTATTAAAGTTTATAAAAGAAGTCAATCTGAAGAAGAGGCATACTTAACAAATCAAGCTAAAAAAGAAGAACTTTTGAAAAATGCATATACATTAGAAAAAATCTATAAAAGTGAAGAACAAGAAATTGTTCAAGAAGAAAATATAGTTAAAAATGAAGATTATAATAAAGAAAGTTATGCAAAAAATATAGGAAAATTTGTTCTTGTTGTAATTATTTTTTTAGTAATTGTTATTATAATTCACAACTTAAAATAAATTGCTTGTTATAATTCACATAAAATGATTTTTAACTATGGACTTATTCTAAAATATATGTTATCATAGAAAAGATTACTAAATGTAGATAGGTAAGATAGTTACCACAAGTTATTTTCAAAAGAAATTCTAAAAATATTGGAAAAATTTAAAAATGATGAAAAATATAGTGAAATAATAGAAATTTTTAAGAATATAGTTAACTTTTGTTTTAAGGAAAAATTTATAAAAAAAATAGATTTTATAAAATAGGAAAGGAAAGAAAAATTTATGTTAAACTTTTTAAAAGGAATTATAGTTGGAATTGGAGGAATTGCACCTCGGACTTAGTGGAAGTGTTTTATTAGTAATTTTAGGATTATACCAAAAGACCATAACTGCTATAGGAACATTATTTAAAAATTTTAAAAAGAATATACTCTTTTTATTACCTCTTTGTTTAGGTTTTGGTGTAGGTGTAATAATATTTAGTAAAATAGTGGATTTCTTATTAGAAAATTTTGAAATGTATACACGATTTGCATTTTTAGGATTAGTACTTGGAACTGTTCCACTTTTTTATAAAGAAGTAAAAAAAGAGGGATTTAGTAAAAAATATTATTTTGTTATATTAATTGCAGCAATTGTAGGAATTACTTTATTCTCTTTTAATAAAGGTTTATTCCCAGTAATTGATAATCCTAATTTTTTCCAATCAGTATTATTAGGAGTAGCAGTTGCAGGTTCATCAATTGTACCAGGAGTTGATAGTGCAGTAATTTTATCTTCTTTAGGATTATATGAATTATATGTAAGTTCACTTGCTGATTTTAATTTATCTGTTTTATTGCCTGCTGGAATTGGACTAGTAATAGGAGTACTTGTAATTTCATTTTTAATCAACAAATTAATAAGTAGATTTTACACTATGACATTTTCTATTATATTTGGTTTATTTTTATCAATAATTCCAAATGTTTTAAATGGAAGTTGTGTGCTTGGTATGAATATAGAATCTGTTATTTCAATGTTTATTCTTCTTATTAGTTTTGGAGTTTCTTACTTCTTAGGTGATATTAAGGGAAATATACAAAAAATTAAGGTATTTATTAAAAGAATAAAAGATGTTACTTATGTTGAAAAAGTTAAGAGATTAACAGATTAGAGTTATAGCAGAATATCCTAAAATACTAGAGTGAGACGACAATGTCTATTTAAGTTAAGGCTAAAAGTATTGATATATCTTAAAATGCAGTGACGCGCAGTTTGGGAGGATGCAAATTA